>CAZUZJ010000116.1:0-8054 GCA_964624225.1 uncultured Desulfobulbia bacterium
ATGGCCGCGCAGCTTGACGTCCTCCTGGGCAAACAGCAGCTTCTTGCCCAGGGCCAGCTTGATCTGGGTGCGGACGATGTCGATGCCGGTGATCATCTCGGTAACGGTGTGCTCCACCTGCACCCGGGTGTTGATCTCCATGAAATAATAGTTGTAGTCCTTGTCCACCAGAAACTCGACGGTGCCGGCATTGAAATAGTTGGAGGCCTTGGCCGCCTTCACTGCAGTGGCGCAGATCTCGTCAAGCAGCTTGTTGTCCGGAATCATGGAGGGCGCGATCTCGACCAGTTTCTGGTTGCGGCGCTGGATGGAGCAGTCGCGGGTGCCGAGATGGACGGTGTTGCCGAACTTATCGGCAATGATCTGGACCTCGACGTGCTTGGGTGCGACAATGACCTTTTCAAGATAGACATTGTCATTGTTGAAGGCGGCTTTGGCCTCGGAACGGGCCATCGGCAGCTGCTCCTTCATCTGCTGATCAGTGTCGATCTGACGGATGCCGCGACCGCCGCCGCCGGCGGTGGCCTTCAGCATGACCGGATATTTGTATTTGGCGGCAAAGTCGAGGGCCTCCTGCAGACCGGCCTCGCCGGAGGGCAGATTTTCGGTGCCGGGCACCATGGGGATACCGGCATCGGCCATGATCTTGCGGGCCGTTACCTTGTCGCCGAGCTTCATGATGACCTCATGGGGCGGACCGATGAAGATGATCCCGGCGTCCTCGCAGGCCTTGGCAAAATCGGGATTCTCGGCGAGAAAACCATACCCTGGATGGATGGCCTCGACCCCGTGGATCTTGGCGGCCCGGATAATTTTTTCAATATTGAGGTAATCCGACCGGGGGCCATCACCGATCCAGATCGCCTCGTCGGCGGTGCGGATATGGAGCGCAGCATTGTCGGGCGTCTCGTAAATCGCCACGGCGGTATGGCCGAGTTCCTGAATGGCGCGGATAATGCGCAAGGCAATTTCGCCACGGTTTGCCACCATGATTTTTATTTTCTTGTTCAAGAGGTCACCTCATATCCTGACGTTTACACGAAACATATTTTTCCATTGACCTGGGCATGATCAGGCCGACCACCGCCATTCCCCGGTTCACTGCAGAGGACACAGGGATACGGCATTTGTTCATACACTTATGACAAAAGAACGAAACAGAATTTCTCAGATTGGGAGGAAAGAGACAACAGGAGCTACCCGGAGCTGAAAAAAACCAAATGCGGTTAAAATTACCAGGTAGTTTTTTTGAACGCAAGCACAAACAGGAAAGAACATGAGAATCCGTGCATGTTCACGCAATTTTCTTTCCATCCCCGCCGGGTCGATTAATTTTTTTTTTAACGCCCCCCAGAAGAGAAAATCGCGACGATAAAACCAGCAAGGTGGACAAAGACGAGCAAGAGAGCGGAATTCCCATGCCAGCACCCGCTTCATCCGAGGAGAACAGGGGGGCAACACCCAACCATGGCCCGCTATTTGCTTGACTTGTCACTATCCACCACTTTCTCCCGGATTGGCCGGCTGAAAGAGATTCAACACCGTCACGACCCATGAATGACAATACCAGCAAAGCACTTAAGCCTGAAGTGCTGATCAGCTGCCTCGATGTCCTCTGCCGGGCCAACGCCTCGGTGGTGGAAAACGACCCGAAACTGGCAGCGGATATCAGCCAGGCGATCGAATCGCTCTCCCTGGCTCTGCAATCGAGCACGCAGAGCAGAGATGACGCCTCCGGCCCGGCCGTTGCCGGTCAGGGAGAGCAGAGATGTGGCAGAAACAGACAGGAGGAGGTCCTCGACGTGCTGACCAATGAAGTAATCTATACCCCCAAAAAAACCAAAAAGCCGTGAGACAAATCACACCCGGCACAGCTATCCCATATACGATCGTTGAAAAATGTTGCGTGATCGACCGAGAAAGACGACAATAGCAAACAAAAGACGGCGCCAAGGACGCCCATAATCAGCAGCAAACCACACCATCCCTCACCAGAGCACCTGCCGGCACGCTCTGCTCGACAGCATCACAAGGAGCCGCCATGTCGGTTGAAGAGAAATACATTACCGCCATCGACAATCTGGTCCCCCGACCGGATATCGCCCTTGAAGTTCTGCGCATCGCCCACAACCGGGAATGCGACATCAGCAAGCTGGCCCGAACGATCGAACAGGACCCGAACCTCACCGCCAGCATGCTGAAAATGGCCAATTCCTCTTACTTCGGCCATATGAGAGAGATCTCTTCCATCAGGGATATCATCGTCCGCCTCGGATTTGACGCAGTGAAACTGCTGGCCATCACCGGGGCAGCGGCCGGTATCCTGAGCAGCCCGCAGGACGCATACGACCTGGAGCCTCGCGACCTCTGGCACCACTCCCTGGCCTGCGCCATTCTCGCCGCCCTTGTCGCCGAACAGGCCGGCGTGAAAAATACTTTTTCCGTTTATACGGCCGCCCTGCTCCACGACATCGGCAAGGTGGTTCTCAACAGGCCATTGCTGGCCCGCTGGAAAGAAAATCCAGCACCGGCTGCCCCCTCTCTGGTCGCCCTGGAGCAGGCACTGCTCGGCACTGACCACGCCAGAGTCGGTCGGCATCTGCTGACGGCATGGGGGCTGCCTGCCGCCATCACCACCCCGGTCGGCATGCACCATGAGCACGACGCAAACGAATCCAGTCTGGAAACAGACATCGTCCGCCTCGCCAATTTTGTCGTCGAAAGCCTCGGCATCCGATTTGCCGGAGTTGTCCCGTCCGGCTTCACCATTGACGAATTTCTTGCCGACAACCACACTCTTCCCGACATCCCCGGTTTTTCCGTCAATGCCGAAAAGATCATGGCAAAATTTCTCCAGCACTTCAACGATACCGCCTTTCCCGTTTAGCAACGACGGTGGAGATTGACCGATCCGCTCTGGCCAGCCGGAAGAAGACAAAAGCCGAAGCAGTTATTGGGCACAGGCAACTACCGGAGGAAAAGATCCACCCGTTTGCGTTCCCCTTCTCCCTCCTTCGCCTCGCGTTCTCCCGGCTCAACCAGAAAAATCCGCGCCGGTTCCACCGGGCCTTTTGCCACCAGCATATCCTTGATTCTGGCCGCCCTTTGCCCGGCCAGGCGGCGCAGATCCCCTTCATTGATGACGATATGATCGGCGAGCATTTTTTCCATTGCCGCCGGGGGCATGCTCTTCAGGAAACCGAGAAAATTTTTCGGCCGCTCAAAATCAGCATCCTTATAGGCCTTCTCCAGATACTCGGTATACTCCTCCGGCGCGATGGTGATGGCATCCAGCCCACCAACCGCCTGCGTGCTGCCGGCCGTTTTTTTCAACTTCTGCGTTTTCAGCAGGCGCTCAAAACGAATCCGGCGCAACATCTCCGCATCTTCGGCCGGATCAAAGCGGCCGACCAGATCAACCTTGACCGCAGGTCGATCATAAAGCACCTTGGCAAGCTTTTCCACCAGGGCGAGATCGGCGTCAGCAATGACGTCGCGACCCGCCTCGAAGCGGACAAACTGCTGCTCTCCCGCTCCTTCGAAAAGCGATCCGAGCAGGGCAAAAGGCGAGGTCGCCGCCTTGACGATCAGATTAAAAATCACCTTGAAAACCACGCCAACGACTGTAAATTGCGGATCATCAAGCCTGCCCGACACGGGAATATCAAGATCGATTTCGCCGGCCCGGTTCTTCAGCAGGGAAATGGCGAGCTGAACCGGGGCATTGATGGCGGTATCGTTCTTCACATAGTTTCCCAGGGTAATCTGATCGAGAAAGACATTGTTTTCGGCGGTCAGTTTTTTGTCATCGACCAGATAATGGAGGTTGAGATTCAACTTTCCCTTCGTCAGGGGATACCCGATAAATTTGATGGTGTAGGGGCTCATCCGGCTTAATTCAACATCGCCGAGCCTGACGGTGAGATCGGTGAAAAAATCCTGCCAGGGCTGCATCGAACCAGTCAGACGCAAGGGGGACTGGCCATCGAGCCGCGCCTCCAGTTCGATCGCCGCCCGCACGTCCGGCCGGGAGGAAAATCCGGTGATCCGCCCCTTGATATCGCGCAGGCTGGTGTCGAAGCGGGGGGTGATGGCGCTGTCGGAAAACAGCAGTGTTCCATTGACCAGGCTGACCGTGCCCACGGCAAGATCGGGCCGGGCAGCAGCCTCCTTTTTCGCAGGGGCCGTCACCGGCGCCGTCTCTTTTGGTTTTTTGGCCAGCTTGCTCAGATTGAGCAGACCTGCGCCGTCCCTGGCGATTTTCACGGTCAGACCATCACTGAAGATTTCCCCGGCGGAAAGGCGAAGCGGCCCTGTCGCCACCCCTATTTTTTTGGCCTGCAACGTCTTCCAGCCAATAAGCTTCTCCGCCTGTTTGCCCTGCAGGAGATTCACCCCGCTGCTCTGCAGATCACCCTGGAAGGCGACCCCCTTGCCCCCCTGACCGACCGGCGAATAATCGACCTGCCCGGTGAGACCGGCCCGGCCGGCCCCGATCAGCAGATCCAGGTGGTCGTTCAGATAGGGCTGAGCCAGGACCAGAGGCAGATTCGCCCAGTCCAGGGCGAGCCGGATCTGTATGGGCTTCAGTTGCAGGCTGCCGGTGGTCTTCAAGGAAGCAGTCTCATCAAGACGGGCGTTCAGCGCAATTTGCGCCGAAGCGCCGGCCCTGTTGCTGACGTTGTCCGCGGTCAGCCCGATCCGGTCAAAATGAAATCGGGCTGGCGAGGCGGGGGTGAGATCCGTGAAATCAACGATGAAGTCGGCGAGCTCAAATCGTTTGAGAGAAAAACCCCAGTCGCTTCCCTCGTTGTCGGACTCCTTCGTATCAGCGGCGGGCCGTTCGGTCGCCGGCCGCAGAAAATCCTGAACAGTGATCGTGTTGTTTTTGCGCAAAGCAAGGGGCAGGCTGCCGCCGGAGAGCGCCACCTGCCCGAGGGTCACCTTTCTCTCTTGCAGATCGACCTCTCCCTCCTGCAGCGACAATTCGGCAACGGTCAATTCTTCGGAGGTGTCGGGCATTCTCAGGGCAATGCCGCTGAGTTCCGCAGTGACGCCGGAAAGACGCACGGCCTGCCCTTCGGCACTGACATCCACATTCGCAGCAAGACGGGAGCTTTTCAACCCCGCTTCGGCTGCCAGCACATGGTCATAATAGGGACGGTACTTTTCCGGACGGATATTTTCCAGAGAAACCTGGGCGCTGACGGCAAGGGGATGCAACACGAACGATCCGCTGATGGCCGCCTGCTCATCGCTCTCGCTGGTCAGCGACACCGCATACTGCGCCGCTGCTCCGGAGGCGGTGCTGAAATTTTTCAGCTCAACCCGAACCGGCCGCAGGGTGGTGACAAAATCCGCCTCCCTGGCGCGATCGGCAAAATGAACGGTTGCCCCGTCAATGGTGATTGCCGCCGCTTCAAACAGGACGGGCGACCCTTCCGGCTCCGCCCCCTGCTCCACCGGTTTTTCGCCATCTGCCCCGGCTGCCACCAGACCGGCGAGATTGAGCTGCCCCTCGTTGTCCCGCTCCAGGTACACCTCCGGCTTTTCCCAGAAGATTCGCTGCAGATGAAATTCCCGGCGGAGCAGATGGGCGCGTTCGATATCCACGGTAAGTCTCGGGAAAACCAACAGCGGTTGCCCGGCTCCATCCACTACCTTTACCTGCCGGAGGCCGGCCTGCCCGGCAATCCTGACAGCCGGATTACCGTCCTCATGACGAATAAAGGAAAGGGCAAGATCAAGATCGAGAAGGCCATCCTCCAAAGAAAACCGAAAAGAATCGGGAAGATAAGAAATATAGTGGGCAAGTTCGATCCCCGCGAAACGAACAACAAGTTCAGTTTGGCGGGAGAAATCAAAAGGGATGCTTCCCCCCGCCATTTTCAGCTCCGTGCCGTTCACCGTCGCCGCAAAAGCGGGTTTGGTGAAAATCTGGACCTGATAGGCAAGATTGGACAGAAAAGGCAGACCGATATGCAGACCCGTGATGGCGTGGTCCACCTTTTTCACGCGGTCGGCAAAATCGATCCTGCCGCCGAACAACTCGATATTGTTGATGGAAAAGAGAAACGGCTTTTTCCCGTCATCCTTCTCCTTTTCAAGCTCTTTTCTTTTTGCAGGCAGCAGGTCGGCAAAGTTGAACGAGCCATCCTCAGAGAAGACGATGCCGGCATAGGGATTGACCAGGGACAGGGACTTCACCATCAAGGCCCGCTTCACCAGGGACATCGCCTGAATATTCACCTGCAGGCGATCAAAGGAGACAAAGGTCTTGTCACTGTCGCGCTCCTGCACCCGGAAACCGGCAATGACAATCTCCAGGGTAAAAGGGTTGAATGTCACCTTCTCCACCGCGGCGTGACGGCCCGTGGCAGCAGTGAGCTGTTTGGCAAGCTGGCTGCGGACCAGCATGGGCAGGAGAAAAAAACCAAACAGGGTATAGAGAAGAAGAGTGACGCATCCAATGATGCACCAGCGCTGCCAGTGGGACATTTTTTTCCAGCGCGAAACGGATTGCGATGCGTCCATGGTCGACCTCTCTCGATACCTGTCCAGCGTGGCCCATGCCCGCAGAAGAAGTATTTGCCAACTCTCTGTTTCTTTACTGTAGCAGATATCGATGAAGAAGAAAAACCTTTGCGCCCGGCCGCAGTTGCGATTATTTTTGCAGACCGGCCTCAACCATTTTTCATCGCAAAACATGAGGGGAATCACCGCCCCACAAAAAAAAACTGAAACCTTTGACCATGCGCACCTGTGTCAGCCCGGACGGCAAATTCCTCTACTGTGTCCATTCCCCGAATTACCGGGTCAAAAATCTTCGCCAAGGCGAAATGATTGAGAGTCTCGGCACCCTTGCCGGCAGCATCCAGCGCAACGCAGCGAACTTCCCGCCCGCGGATATCCGGGTAGAACAGGCGGACACGATTTACGAAATTCCCCATTTTTTCCCCTTCAAGGGAACAACCTTCATCAACTCCCGCTGGGCCGACGCCCGGGCAAAAAATCCGCTTGCAATCCACCTGCCGGCGGCGCAACCGGTCTCCCTTTCCGCCGCCCTCGCCCCGCTGGTCGCCACCTGCACGGTCAAAACCGACGAGCTGTTCAGCATGCTGCCGGAATCGGTGCTGCTGGCCCTGGCAACGACATCAACCGACCCCGACGACCTGGTCCGACTGGCCCTGATCAGTTGCGATTTCACCCGGGATCCGACGGGAACGCCCATGGGGCTCCTCTATGAACGGGAGGAGGCGACCGGCCGGGTCCGGGCAATCATCCGCCACCATGCCCTGTTCGAGGCGGTGGGCAACAATCCCCATCTGCCGGATCATTACAAACAGGCGATGGTGCTGCGGCCCGGCGCCCAGGGCGGCAGTGAGATCGTCGGCGCCTGGGAGGAGGCGGATCATCATGTCTTTGAATACCTGCGCCGCAACTCCTATATCCCCTGGGGCCATTTCGCCGCCAACATGGCCAACGACAGTGTCCGCTACGATATCCGCTGCCTGTCCCGGGAAGACATGAGCGGTCTGCGCCATCTCTATTATCAGCGCACCTTTGTCCGCCTGGCCGAACAGCTCGGCATCCCGGTGGCCGCGGACCGCCGCACCCTCTCCGCTGCCGAACTGGAAGAGATGCGCAAGGAGATCCTCCGAAAGCTGACATCCCGGCGCTCCTCTTTTTTCGACTGCACCCTGTGGGGATGGAATTACGGCTTTGATTTCGCCCCGAGCGGCTACCGGCTCAATGCCTCCCATCAGCAGATCCATCAACAGTTCGCCCTGCTGCCCAGCGAGCTGCCGGTCATGCAGGCCGGCGAGCAGACCAGGGCGATTATGCCATCCTTTGCCTGCGGCGACCTGGTTGCCGACTGCGTCAACTCCTATGCCGCCTGCCACGACCGTTCCTTTTTCGCCGATCTCCTCACCTGTATCCGAAACAACACTCGCATGGACCGGCACCCCGGCCCTTCATCCCTCATTGTCTACGAAGACGATCAGATCATGCTTTTCGTCCCCAAGGCCCAGACCTCCCAGTGGGAATTACAG
>CAZUZJ010000117.1:0-7982 GCA_964624225.1 uncultured Desulfobulbia bacterium
TATGAACGGCATGTGCCGGGAGATCAACCTCGGCCGCGACTGCGATGGCGACGGCGATGTCGACGGCGGCACGGATGTCGGTTTCGGCAACCAGGATGACTGGCACGATCCGGGCGCTGACATCCATATCGGCGACGGCACCTTCAAGCGGGTCTTTTCCAGCGCCGGCGGCCCCATCGGCCATGCCGTCAAATCCGAAGGCATCATCAACACCTGGAGTCTGCTCCGGATCTACGGCTATGAGTACCGGGACTGGACATACGGATCGAACGCGCCAGGGGATAAATGTCCGCTGAACATCAATTTTTTTGGTGACGGCAGCGACAGCGAATGCCACAACTGGGGCAACCCTTTTGCCGAGATTTATCTGAGCGGCCTGCGTTACTTTGCCGGGGAGAATGCGCCTCTTGCGTTTCAGTCCGGCGACGGCCAGTTCATTGACGGCATCAACTACAATACCGGGGTCTGGATCGATCCGCTCACCACCGACAACTACTGTTCCCGCCTCAATGTGGTCAATTTCAACTCCAGCATCATCTCCGCCGACACGGTCTTTGCCTCGGACCCGGCAACGATCAAGGACGAGCTTGATACCAACAGTTTCGGCGTTGTCAAGGATCTCGACTCCCCCCGCAATTCCCGGGAGCTGACCGAGATTATCGGCCGGGTCGAGGGCATCTATCCTGATGCCGCCGATCCGAACAAAAAGTGGTTTGTCGGGGAAAGCGGGGCGAGCAAGGACCGCAAGTGCACGGCCAAGACCATCACCAATCTCGGCGATGTCCGCGGTCTCTGTCCGGACGGGCCTGATCTGCGTGGCGGGTTTCGTATCGCCGGGCTTTCCTGGTATGCCCATGTCAACGATATCCGGCCGGCAACCCTGACCGGCAATCGTGACCTCGAAGGGGTGCAGAAGGTGGATACCTATGCGGTCCGCCTGGCGGCCGGCAATCCGGTGATCGACATCCCGGTGCCGGGAGGAGCGGGCCAGAAGGTGACGATCCTGCCGGCCTGCATCGACAACAACAAAAACGACTATGGCTGCACCATGGTTGATTTCAAGATCGTCGAGCCGCACACCGAGGTGGCCGGCGTCGGCCGCGGCAAGTTTCTCGTCATCTGGGAGGACAGCCTGCAGGGCAATGACTATGATCTCGATGCCGGCGGTATCATTGAATACGCCATCACCTCCAGCCAGATCACCGTCACCACCGGCGTCACCCTGGAAAACCTCGGCTACAGTATCGGCCATGGCTATGTCATCAGCGGCACCACCCAGGATGGTCTGCACATTCATTCCGGCACCAACGGTTTCGACTACAACGATCCCTCCGGCATTGCCGGCTGCGTCAACTGCTTCGGCCTGATGGACGGCGGCTCCATCTCATCCCGCACCTACACCCTCGGGTCCGCGGTCGCCGGGCTGCTGGAGGATCCCCTCTGGTACGCGGCGAAATGGGGCGGCTTCGAGGACATGAATGACAACGACATCCCGGATCTGCCCGAGGAGTGGGACCGGAGAATCAACGCCACCTGGGAAAGCGGTTCCGACGGTATTCCCGACAACTATTTTTACGCCAGTCATCCCCAGCAGCTTGAAGAGGCCTTGAACCGGGTCTTTCTCACCATCCTGGAGAGAACGTCATCCGGTACTGCGGCGGCGGTGGTCTCCAACAACGTACGCGGCGAGGGCGCCCTCTACCAGGCCTACTACGAGCCGTTGAAAAAGGATCTTGACGGCCGGCAGGCCAGCTGGATTGGCACGGTCCATGCCCTCTGGCTCGATAAATACGGCTATACCCGCCAGGATTGCCGCTCCACCGATAATGTCGCGGCCGGGGAATGCACGCCCAATGGCCTGCTGGACAACTATTTCATCGATCAGGTTGTCCAGACATTCTACGATGAAACGGAGGATCGGACCCGAACCCGGATCTATACCAGCAACGACGCCGATCTCTTCGACCCCTATTCCCTCGAAGGGGTGGTCACCTCCTCTGCGGCCGGCGCGGTGACGCTGGCCCCTTACTCCATGGAAGGGGTGGTGACGGATTACACGGATCGGGTCATGACGGTCTCTCCGTATGCCATGACCGGCACGGTGACCGCCTACGATCCCCTCACCGGGGCGGTGACCCTGGCGATTACCGCCGGAACCATGCAGGGGGTGGCCGGCGACGTCTTTGCCAAATGGCAGGTCGCTGACCACACCTCCCTGCTGTCCGGCCGCTCTCTCTCATCCCTGACGCTGGCCGACGGCGGTTCGCTCGATTTCGTCGTTGATCCGACCGGCGAATGGATTGCGGTGGGTGACGAGATTACCCTGTCCACCTATGATCTGCACGGCGAGGCCAACAGGACCTATGATTTCTGGGATGTCGAATGCCTCTCCTCCGGTCAGGTCAGCACCGTCAGCCATGGCGTCACCCTGGCCAACAACGGCGCGAAAATCCTGACGGTAGATGATGACATCTTTGCCGGCTGCGAGCGGTTCCGCCTGACAACCTTCAATATGCACGGGGTCGCCGGCAGCACCTATACGGACTGGAATGTCGCCAACCTGACCACCGGCATTGAAGGGACGAGTCCCTCTTCCATCACCCTGGCCAACAGCGGCATCATCAATCTGTCCGCCCTGCCCGCGGTGGAATGGATCCTGGTTAACGATCGTCTGATGCTCTCCAACTTCCAGTTCGTCGAAAGGGAACTCTACGAAATCGGTTACCTGTGGAACGCGCGCGAATCGCTTTATCTCCCCGGACTCTCCGACGCCGAGATCAGGTCGAACCGGCTCTATGGTGCCGGCGCCGAGACCGGCCGCCATATCGTCACCTGGATCGATCAGGATCTCGACGGCAACATCGACAACGGTGAGATCGTCGAGTTCGAGGAAACCATGTTTCCCGGCGTCAGCTATGGATTTTTCGATGTCGCCACCGAAAACGAGGCGCGCAATGTCGTCAATTACATCCGCGGGGTCGAGATACCCGGTTTCCGAACCAGAACGGTGAAATATCAGGTTGAGGACGCGGCGCCCAGCGTCATGCGGCTCGGTGATATCATCAACTCCACGCCGACCATTGTCGGCTCGCCGCAGGAGGCCTTCAATCTCCTCTACTACGACACCAGCTACACCCCGTTCCGTAAACAGTATGCGGACCGGCGGATCGTCGCCTATGTCGGCGGCAATGACGGCCTTCTGCACGCCTTTAACGGCGGCTTCTACGGGGTGGTCAACGACGGCGGCGTCAACAAGGTGAGTTACCAGGTGAACGGCCTCAACTGCGCCACCGGCCTGGCCGCCACCCCCCATCCCCTGGGCAGCGAACTGTGGGCCTATGCACCGATGAATCTGCTCCCTCACCTGAAGTGGCTCAAGGACAACAATTACAGTCATGTCTATTATATGGACGGCAAACCGCGTATCTTTGATGCGAAGATCTTTGCAGCCGATGCCGATCATCCCAATGGCTGGGGTACCCTGATGGTGGTCGGCATGGGATTCGGCGGCGGGGCCATGACCATTGACACCGGCGCCGACGGCTTTGGTCCCCCTCATCAGGCCAATGATAAAACGATGCGGTCCGCCTATCTCATCTTTGATATCACCAACCCGGAAAACCCGCCGTCCCTGCTCGCCGAGATCCAGATTCCCGACGGCAGTTTCACCTTTGTCTATCCGGCGGTGATGGCCTTTGGCGATGCGGATGCGGCGGATCTGATCAACAAGTGGTTTCTCGTCTTCGGCACCGGCCCGAATCAGCTTGCCACTGCGGCCAGCACCAACAACGCCAGATTGTATATCCTCGATCTCAACGAACTGCACAATCCGGGCAGCACGGTGCTCGCACCGCCCGGCTGCTCGGTGGGGGCGCTCGGCGCCTCGGCCATGCGGATCATGACCTGTGACACCGGCGTGGCCAATTCCTTCGTGGGCAGCCCGGTGGTGGTGGACTGGGATCTCAATTACCAGGCGGATACCATGTATTTCGGACTGGCCGGGGATGCGACCGCCACATCGGGTCGCCTCATGCGGATGGATCTCGCGGGCAACGCCAATCCTTCCTTCTGGACTGCGCCGACCACCTTTGCCCTCACCAATCAGCCGATTACCGGCCGGCCGTCGGTGACCATTGATAAACAAAAGAACAAGTGGGTCTATTTCGGCACCGGCCGTTATTACGTCATGGTCGACAAAACGAGCACCGCCATCCAGACCCTTTACGGGATCAAGGATGAGGGCACCGGCCTGGCCGTCAATCTTGCCGTGGATCTCATCGATGCAACCGATATCAACGTCTATGCCGATGACGAGCAGACGCTGGAAAACGGTCCGGTGTCAACGGCAACCGGCACCCAGATCACCACCTTCTCCGATCTGGAGAAGGAGATCGATGATTATAAGCAGGGCTGGTTTGTCGATCTGCCGCCCATCACCGGGACGGCCGGTATTGCCCCTGCCACCCGCGCCCTCGGTCAGTCAGCCCTGCTCGGCGGCATTCTCTTTACCTCGGTCTATCAGCCCAGTGACGATCCCTGTTCCGGCGAGGGCTACAGCCGCCTCTACGGGCTCTATTACAAGACCGGCACCGCCTACCCCTCGCCCACCGTTTTCGGCACCGAGACCATTGTTGTCGGCGGTGAGGTAAAATACATGTCACGGCCCTTTATCGATCTGGGCCGCGGGCTTGCCACCTCACCGGCGATCCATTCCGGCGCCGGCAGCGGTGATACCTCGGTCAGCGTTTTTACCCAGATGTCAACCGGTGACATCTTCCGTCAGACCGCCGATACCCAGGATTAGGTGCGCGGCGGTAAGACCTCGTGGTTTGAGAGATGACGGGTTTTCGGGGGGGTCTAATGAGCGCCGGGCATGCCTGATGCCCGGCGTTTTTTTTTTCAGGATTGCCGCTCGATGGGCAGATACTCCGGCTGCCAGCGCATCCGGTCGATCAACTCGGCCAGCCGCGCCGGATCATTGTCGTGCTGGAATTCGCTGAAGGCGCAGAGGCGGCCAACATTGGCCCGGATGGCGGTCATCCCCACCGCCAGCGCCACCTTCTGGCTCACCTCCCGTAATTTTCCAATTGGTGGCAGCAGTTCGCCCCGCGCCATGGCGGCATCATCGACGCAATGGGAAACCGCATAGGCGGCGGCAGTGAAAAAGGAGGGCAGCACCTCGCGGGCGCCGGCGGCGATGATGCCGAGACCCACCCCTGGAAAGACAAAGACATTGTTGCACTGGGAGACCGTCCGCGTCTCTCCCTGCCCGGCCACTGGCGGAAAGGGGCTGCCGGTGGCGACCAGTGCCCGGGCTTCGCTCCAGCGGCAGATGTCCTTTGGATGGGCCTCGGCTCTGGCCGTTGGATTGCTGAGCGGCAGAATGACCGGTTGCGCCGTGTTGGCGCAGACCGCCCGGACCACCTCTTCGCTGAAACAGCCGCCCTGGGCCGAGGTGCCGATCAGCACCGTCACCTTTTCGTGGCGCACCACGTTGAGGAGGGTTCCTTCTTTCTCCTCGCGCAACCAGGACAGCCGGGCCGGCTCCTTGGCGAATTTTTTCTTGTAGGGTTCCAGCCGGCGGTTTGTCGTCACCAGCCCGTGACTGTCCAGGGTAAAGATGCGGCTTCTCGCCTCCTCATCGCTCAATCCCTTTTCCTTCAGCGCAATCTCGATCTGTTCGGCAATGCCGACCCCGCCGGCGCCGGCGCCGTGGATGAGATAGACCTGTTCCTCCAGCTTCTCCTTTTTGATGCGCATGGCAGAGAGGATGGCGGCCAGGGCCACGGCCCCGGTGCCCTGGATGTCGTCGTTGAAGGAGATGAGGTCATGGAGGTAGGCGTCGCGGATGGCAAAGGCGTTCTGCTTGGAAAAGTCCTCCCACTGACAGAGGGCGTTGGGAAAGACGGCGCGGAAGGCCCGGGCAAAGCGCTGGACAAAACGGAGATAGTCGTTGCCGGTGAGGCGGTGGTGTCGCCAGCCGAGATAGAAGGGATCGTCGAGCAGGGCCGGATTGTCGGTGCCGACATCAAGGGAAATGGGCAGGCAGTGCCAGGGGGCGATGCCCGCCCCCTGGGTGTAGAGCATCAGCTTGCCGAGACAGATGGCAATGCCGCCCGCCCCCTGATCGCCGATGCCCAGTATTCCCTGGTTGTCGGTGACCACCGCCACCCGGATCTGCTGATGGGCGGAGCGGCGAAGGATATCCTCGGCCCGGTCGATATTGCCGGGATAGAAATGGATGCCGCTGCCGGTCCGGAAGATGGAGGAATAACGCTGGCAGGCCAGGCCCACGGTGGGGGTGTAGATGATGCCCATCAGCCTTTCGATGTCGCTGGCGATCAGGGCATGGGCAAGGGTGGCGTTGCGGTCGTAGAGGGAGCGGATGGAGATGTAACGCTCGATGTCGCTTTCCTTGTCGCGCACCTTTTCCAGGCTGTTGGCCACCTGCATGGCAAGGGGGCGGGGGGAGGGCGGCAGGGTTCCGTCCAGGTCGAGACGTTGGCGTTCCTCCTCGCTGAACGCCGTGCCCTTGTTGACGAAGTTGCAATACTGGAGAGCAAGTCCCGACCGGCGGACGACAATCGCCTCGGTGTTGCCGTATGGGCCGTAGCGGAACGCGTAGAGTTCTTCCATCATGAACTCCGTTATGCCTGCAGCTCAAAGGCGGCGCTGAAGAGTTTGCGGGTATAGGGGTGGGTCGGTTCGGCGAAGATGCGGGTCGCGGGCCCGGCCTCGACGATGTGCCCGTCCTTCATCACCGCCACCTCCTCGGCCAGGGCCCGCACCACCCGCAGGTCATGGGAGATGAAGAGGTAGGTGATGGCGTATTTTTCCTGCAAGCGGCGCAGCAGGTCGATGATCTGCGCCTGGATGGTCATGTCGAGCGCGCTGGTCGGCTCATCGAGGACGATGAAGGCAGGCTTGAGTGCAATGGCCCGGGCAATGGCGATCCGCTGGCGCTGGCCGCCGGAAAACTCGTGGGGATACCGTTCGGCCATTTCCGGAGTAAGCCCCACTTCCTCGAGAACTTCTTCAACGATCTCCCGCCGTTTATCCCTGGTGCCGCCGATGCGGTGAACCTTCAGACCTTCCTCGATGATCTGGAAGACGGTAAGTCGCGGCGACAGCGAGGAAAAGGGGTCCTGGAAAACGATCTGCAACTCGCGGCGCAAGGGCCGCAGTTCGCCTGGCTTAATGGCAAGAAGGTCGTTGCCCTGGTAGACAACCGTCCCCACGGCCTGCACCAGGCGGAGAATGGCGAGCCCCAAAGTGGTCTTGCCGGAGCCTGATTCGCCCACCACGGCATAGGTCGTGCCCTGCCGCAGGGTCAGACTGACATCGTTTACCGCCCGGATCGCCCCCACCGTGCGCTTGAAAAAGCCCTTTTTGACCGGGAAATGGCAGGAGAGGTTGGTAACGGTGAGCAGCGGTGGGGCATCATGGCGGGACAACGGCTCGCCTTTCGGCACGCTGCCGAGCAGTTTTTGGGTGTATGCCTGCCGGGGCGCGGCAAAGATGGCCGCAGTGGGGCCATGTTCGACAATGCGGCCCTGGTGCATGATGGAGACATGCTCCGCCGTCTTTTTCACCATGTGCAGGTCATGGGTGATGAGCAGCATGGCCATGCCCATCTCCGCTTGCAGCTCTTCGAGCAGGGCGATGATCTGAGCCTGGATGGTGACGTCAAGGGCGGTGGTTGGTTCGTCGGCAATGAGCAATTTCGGCCGGCAGGCCAGCGCCATGGCGATCATCACCCGCTGGCGCTGGCCGCCGGACAGCTGGTGGGGAAAGCTCGCCATCCGTTTTTCCGGCTCCGGAATGCCGGTCTTGGCAAGAAGCTGTACTGCCTTTTGCCATGCCGCCCTTTTCGTGAGGTTCTGATGGATGGTGAGCGGTTCCAGCAGCTGGTCGCCGATGGTATAGACCGGATTGAGCGAGGTCATCGGCTCCTGGAAGATCATGGCGATATCGTTGCCGCG
>CAZUZJ010000118.1:0-7933 GCA_964624225.1 uncultured Desulfobulbia bacterium
TGAGCACCGTGTCGCCATCGACGCCGCTCTCGCCAAACGGGTTGGCGTCGTCCTCGGTGGCCGGACCGGTGACGGCGCCGTTCACTGTGACATTGGTGATGCTGAGGCCGCTGTTGCCGGCGGTGAGATCGGTCAATTTCAGCCGGCCGTAGGCATCGATGGTGGCGGTGGCGCCAAAGGCGGAACTGATCGCATCAAGAAAATCCTGGACCTTCTCGTCGGTGTTGACGAGATAGGTCACGGTGGCGGCCGAACCGTCGTTGGTGTAGCCGGTCAGAGTGATGGTGTCGCTGGTGCCGGCGCCGCCGTCGCCATGGAGTTGCAGGCCGTTGGTGTCATAGACGTCGCGCCAGTAGGTCTGGCTGGTGATGTAACCCGCGCCGGCGAGATTGCTGTTTACCGCCCCGAGTTCGCTGACCAGGGTTTGCCGGGTGGTGGAGGTCAGGCCGGCGTACTGGGCCCCGAAATTGATCTCAACGCTCTGGTTGGTGGTGGCGCCGGTGAAGTTGCAATCAAAGCTGTAGTAGCTGTCGGTATTGGACAAAACGATACGGTTGTCGTCAAGGGCCGGATCGACATTGCCATCCGGCGGCACCCGATAGGCCGAGATCTCGCGGATATTTCCCGAGGTGTCGAACTGGATGGTGCCGTAGAGCAGGGCGCCGGCCCCCTTATGCTCCTCGTAGTTGTAACGCTCGTTCGGCGCATAGATGAGCTGCTCCCGCTCGTCGAGATAGCGGAGATCCTCGGAGGGATCGCAGGCGATGAGATACTCCCACTCGTTATCATTGGTGGTGCGGTCGTAATAGATGGAGATATCGTGGCTCGCCCCCTTGGCGTCGTAGATCTTGATGGCGCTGGTATATTCGTAGTTATTGGGATCAATGGGGGCGGTGGGCTTGACCGCGGCGGCATTGGTGCCGTTCCACGAGTCGAAGAGGCGGACTTCGTTGATCTCGTTGTCCTCCCGGGAGTCAAGGTTAGCGATCACCTCGACCTGCTCGGTTTCCACCGGCGGGGTGGTTTTGTCGATGCGCATGTCGCCGATGGTGCCGGCCCGTTCGCCGGTCTCCGTGTCAATGGTCCACCCCTGGACGAAATAGCCCATCGGGCTGACCAGAAAGCCCTCCTGGTCAAAACGGAACTCGCCGGCCCGGGTATACATGTCGGCCTCGGCGTTGGCCGCGGCCCGCAGCATGAAAAAACCCTGCCCGCCGATGGCCATGTCAGTTGCGATGGAGGAGCTCTGGAACGAACCCTGGGCAAAGAGGCCGTCCACCGTGCTCAAGGTCACGCCGCGGCCGACCTGATCGGCGCCGGAGGCGGTGGAGACCGACTGGGACAGGACGTCCTGAAAGACGGTGCGACTGGACTTAAAGGACAGGGTATTGACGTTGGCCACGTTGTCACCGAGAACGGACATGGCATTACCCATGGTGTTGATACCGCTGATGCTGGAATAGAGTGAACTTGCTATCGCCATAATGCTGCCTCCTTGAAAACCGGCACAAACCGGCCGCTATAAACCTGATATCTCCTACAGAACCCCAACCACGGAACCGACCTCGGCTGCCGCATGTTTATCGAGGACGAGTCTGGCCACCCCCTCGTCATAACTGATGCCGGTCACCGTACCGATAACCCGGTAATCAACCTCGACCTGCTCACCCAGGGCATTATAGCCTTTCACCTTGTAGGCATAGGCGCCGTCGGCAACAGCATTGCCCTGCATGTCGGTGCCGTCCCACTCCAGGGCATATCCGCCGGACGACGACGGTCCCATGTCGATCAGCTTCACCAGCCGGCCGCCGGCGTCATAGATCTCGACCACACAGGTATCGACATTCTCGGTCAGCTCAAATTCACCGCCGCCGGGGACGCCTTCGTTGACGCCCAGGGTATTGCCCGCCACCTTGACCTGAGTATCAAGAAGGGTGAGCAGTTGCAGGTTGTTCTGCGAGGTCTGGTATTCCAGCATTTTCTCCATACTGTCCGACATCTTCAGGGTAGCCTGCATGTTGCTGAACTGGGCGAGCTGGGAGGCCATCTCATAGCTGTCCATCGGCTTCATCGGATCCTGGTGCTGCAACTGGGTGATGAAAAGATTCATGAAATCATACTGATCGAGATCCTTCTTGCCCACCGGCTTGAACAGGTTTTCCTCTTCAAGCTGGGGCAGACCGTTTGTCACTTGTGCTACTGTCATGGCGTTTCCCTCGATTGAGCGTTTCGGCTGCCGTCTTTGCGCCGGCCCGTGTTTCTTCTAGACAAAGAGGCTGATCCCATCCGGTCGGCCGGACTGACCGGTTCCGGCATCCGCCCGCAGATAGAGGGCATTGTCCGGCACATCGGCCAGGGTGGCCCGCGCCGCCCTGACCGCATCACGGGCCTGGGCAAAACGCTGCCACAGCTCACTGCCGCCATCATCCTGCTGGCCGACGGAGACAAAACACTCGCCGAGCTTGAAGCCCTTCTGGTCCAGACTCTGCTTGAATTCCTCCATGGTGCTTTCCAGCATCTCCTTGACCCGGGCGTTTTCCATGCTGAAGGAAACCGACACATGCTCGTCACGGACGAGGAGATTGATCTTTACCTCCCCCAGCTCCTGGGGATAAAGGCGGATCACCAGCTGGTGTTCCTGGTTGCGCAGCCCCCGAACCACCCCGTCACTGACCTGTTGAAAGACATGCTGCGGCGGCAGGGGACGCTGCGGGGTTCGGGGCGCCGCCTCGCTCCGTGCCGTTTCCGCGGCCTGGGCCACGTCATGGCCCGATTGGCTGACGGCGACATTCACATTTGCCCGCTGGCCCGCCGGGGGCTGAACGGTCCCGCTTTCTTCGGCAGGCTGCCCGGCAGCGCCATTGTTGCCGGCAGGATCACCGCCCGGATCGCGATTTGCAAGTTCAGCAAATTTTTCCTCCACCTTTTTGAACCATTCGGCGACATCCTCGTCGAGGAGCTGTTCCTCGGCAGCCTGGGCTTCCTCTATCCTGACCCGGCTCAGATCGACAATCTCCTGCAACTGCTGAAAAACGGCATTGACCGATTCCTCGATCACCGGGGTCCAGCCGACTCCCTGATTCTGGAACTCCGCCGTGGCCATGACCTGCTGCAGATTGGCCAGAAAGGCCGGCAGGTCGATTTTCGGCTGACTGCCACGGATGCCCGTCAGGGCATCATTCAGCATGGCGGTGAGCCGCTCCATGTTCATGGCAACAGACCGGTCCGCGCCTTCCCGGCCAAGGACCTGGTTCAGAAAGCGTTCCGGCATCAGTTCATTCTGCTCTTCCAGGGTCACGCCGGCCTGAGCGAGCAGATTCTGAAGCTGTTCAGCCTCCCAGTCGGACAGGGTCACCAGCGACAGCCCCTCCTCCGCACCGGCTTCCTTGAGTCCCTGAAGGAGCAGATCGAGGTTGATGGCGCCGTCGCCGGTTGTCGCCCTGGCGCTGATCGCATCAAGGGCCTCGCGGGACACCCCCATCCGGGCCAGCAATGTTTCCAGGAGCGGCCATTCCGTTTCCGGCACGGTGATCGCCGCCACTGTCTCCTGCTCGGTAAAATGATTACTGAGGGCAGTTAACATATCGACAAGCCGAACGGAGCCGTCAGTCTCCCCCATCTGCTGAACGAACTGGGCAAAATCTGCCTCGTCCATGCCGGCGGCCAGGGCGAACTGCTGCAAAAAACCGTCATCGGTCAACTCGACCTGCCATTCACCCGGCACCTCAAGGGTCGATTGAGCCACATCCTTCAGAAAATCCATCATATCCGCGAGGATGGCGGCAAGATCGGCAGCGCTCGGTTGCCGGTCAGCCGCTGACGGGTCAGCCGGTTTCTCTGTTTTTCCCTCATTGCGGCCAGCCTGCCTCTTCTCGCTGACAACCCCAGCCTGTTCCGACCGGCCCACTCCGAGTTTGTCGCGTTTGCCTCCCATTTTCTCCTCTATCCGCTGATCGAGATGGTCGGCAAAGGATCGCTCAACCCCTTCCCTGCCCCGGGTCGAATTCGTTGCAGGCAATTCAGGAGCGGCAACCGGCAGTACTGGATTCATTATGATGGACATGCGCTGATCTCCCTGGTGAAATTTCTCTTGCCGGCTGTAGTGTGCAACGGAAGTGCCACAAACAAAAAAAGGAATGAAGATCGATGACACAATCTGACAAAATATAATTATTTCAGGGAATTAGAAAGAAGAAGAAAACGAAGAAAAAACCGAAGAGCAAATCGTCTGCGCAGAATGGTAGGAAAGATTTGCCGCAATGCGGCAGGAAAGGGATGATCTACTCGAAGCGCCCCAACAGCCGGCTGACCCGCACCGCTTTTTCCGCTTCGAGCTTGGGCATGATCTGGGCAACCTGATCGGCCTTCATGGCCCGCAGAATCTGTTCGACATTCTCGTCGGTCATCTGGTTGAGCAGCGGCGCCAGTTTCGAGGCGCTCATGGCACTGTAGACCTTGATCAGGTTTTTGAAACTCGCGTCCTGTTCCTTTTTGATCTCGGCGAGTTTGGCGGTAATATCCTGCTGGAGGGCGGCGATCTCCTCCAGTTTGGCGGCGACCTCCTGTTCCATCTGCACAAGCTCCTTTTCCCGGGCTTCCAGCTCCTTTTCCCGGACCGCCACCGCTTCTTCCCGCTGCTGGAGGGATTGCGATTTTTCCAGTTCCGCCCCGCTCATGGTCGCCGGCTCTTCAACGTCCGCCTCCTGGGCAGCGGCGGGCGGGATGCCCGCCGCCAGCCAGAGCAGGACCAGCAACAGGACAAAGACATGCAGGGGTGTCAACCGATTCATAGGGCACGACCTCTTCCATGACGCAGCAGGGCCTGCTCGTCGCTCTCGTTCTGCTCCTTGCGCCGGCTTTCAGCGAGATATTGTTGCAGGGCGTTTTCCCGCAGCACCTCGATGATCTTGCGTTGCTTCATGGCCTCGGCAAGCTCGGTGCGGACCCGATCAACAATCTGCTGCTGCGCGGTGATGGCGCTGGTGAGAAGATGAATCTGCAGTTCGTGAATGCGCATGGATTCCAGATAGAGGAGAAAGGTTCGGGCCGGCAGGGTCTGTTTTTTCAGATCCTCCAGCGCCCGATCGATGGCAGCCCTTTTTCCCCGCAGATCGGCCAGTCGGAGCTGGTGCCCGTTCAACACCATCTGTTCACGGGCGAGCTTGAGCTGAACCTGCTCTTCGAGATTTTTCCTGACAGTCAGGACTGGTTCAAGCTGGAAATGAAAGGCCATATGCTTTTTCGTCCCGATTCACGATGGACAAACTCGTAAAAGGTCTTTTTCACCACAGAACGCCCTGAGAACACAGAGAAAACATATTGAATTACAATCAGTTAGCCAAGCAATTTCTGTGAGCTCTGTGGGTAAATTTCAGTTTTTTTTTCAAGACCATCATTCAGGGATGGTCATTGAATACGGGACAGCAAGCGCAGCACCAGAAAAAAATCAGCGGAACAGGGCCAGCAACTGCTGTCTGCTCTCCTCGTATCCGAACCTCTGTTCCACCTCCTGACGGAGATAACCGTTCAATCGATCAATCATGGCGATTACCTTGTCGATTTTCGGATTGGTTCCCGTGGCATAGGCGCCGATATTGATCAGATCCTCGGAGCGACGATAGGTGGCCAGGGTTTCCAGAAAACGATGGGCCGCCTTGACCTGCTCCCGCACCACGACATCGGTCATGCAGCGGCTGACGCTGCCCATGATATCGACAGCAGGATAATGGCCCCGGGCTGCCAGGTCACGGCTGAGAATGATATGGCCGTCAACGATGGAACGCACCGCATCGGCGATGGGTTCGTTCATGTCATCACCTTCCACCAGCACGGTATAGATGCCGGTGATGCTGCCCTTGCCCTCGCAGGTGCCGGCCCGTTCCAGCAGCTTGGGCAGCTGGGCGAACACCGAGGGGGTATAGCCGCGCGAGGTGGGCGGTTCGCCGATGGCCAGCCCCACCTCGCGGCTCGACATGGCAAAACGGGTGACCGAATCCATCATCATGACCACATCCCGGCCGCTGTCGCGAAAATATTCGGCAATGGCCATGGCGAGATAGGCGCCGCGCATCCTGACCAGCGGCGGCTGATCGGAGGTGGCGACCACCACCACCGAACGGGCCAGTCCCGCAGGACCAAGATCGCGCTCGATAAAATCCTTCAGCTCGCGCCCACGCTCGCCAATCAGGGCAATGACGCTGATGTCCGCCGCTGTATGACGGGCGATCATGCCCAGCAGGGTGCTCTTGCCCACCCCGGAGCCGGCCAGAATGCCGATGCGCTGCCCCTTGCCCAGGGTCAGCAGGCCGTTGATCGCCCTGACCCCGACATCAACAGGCTCGGTAATGCGCTCCCGTTTCATCGGATTGAGCGGTTCGGCATAGAGGGGATAGTCGGTGCCGTGGGGTAACGGTCCCTTGTCGTCCATCGGGTTCCCCAGCCCGTCAATGATTCTGCCGAGCAGACCGTCGGCCACCGTCACCCGGGCCTGACCACCCACCAGGCGAATCGAGCTGCCCGGCTCCACCCCGCGCATCTCACCGAGCGGCATGAGCAGCACCCGACCCTCCCGGAAACCGACCACCTCAGCCGGCACCCTCCCCTGACCACGAAAAAGATCAACTTCACAGATGCTGCCCACCGGAATACCCGGCCCGGAGCTTTCGATCACCATGCCGATGACCTGATTGACCCGTCCGCGCACGGTGATGAGGGGCTGCTCGGCAGCAAGGGCGATGCAGGGGGATAAATTCATCATGCCTTTCGTCTCACGCGATTTCCAGCCACCAGCGCCTCACCCCGCCGGCTCTTCTTCACCCCGCTCGGCAGCAAGGGCGGCCAGAAAGGCGCGGTCCACCAGCTCAAAAAGCCGCTCCCGGCAATTTTCCAGCCGGGCGTCGATCTCGCCGAAATTCGTTTCCAGCAGACAGCCGCCGCGGGAGATTGCCGGATCCTCCAGCAACTCCACCCGCCGCGCCCCTTCGAGCAGGGTCGGATTTTCCAGACTCATCCCGCGCAGGGCCTGAAAATCATCCGGATGAAGATGAACCTTGACAACAGAGTCCTCAACCACAAAGGCCATGGCCTGCCGCAAGCAATTTTTTATCACCAGCGGATTGACGGAAACCTCATGCCCGACCAGCCGCTCCACCATGGTTCTGACCAGAACAAGCAACTCCTCTTCGTACTGGCGATTAACCGTGCCGCGCGCCCGGACCAGGGCCGCCATCAGGCCGAGAACCTCGGCCATCCTGCCGTCAAGCTCCGCCTTGCCTTTTTGCCGCCCCTCCGTCAGACCGCGATCAAAGCCTTTGCGGTAGGCCTCCTCTTCGATGCGCCCTTTGTCCGCCTCGGCCCGCGCCCGCATCTCGTCCACCTCCCGCTGCACCTCGGCCTTCTTTTTTTCCAGCTCGGCCACTGGGTCGGGGGGGACAACCGGTTCCGCCTTTTGCCCCTGCATCAGGCTCTCAAAGGAGACAAAGCCCGGACTCCGGTCCTTGTCGATCCTGTCCTTAAAATCGAAAATACTAGACAAATTCGTCCTCGCCGCCGCCGCCGGTCATGAGCTGGAGTTTGCCTTCCTGCTCCAGACGCTTGGCGATCTTGATCACCGACTGCTGGGCCGCCTCCACATCCCTGAGGCGGGTCGGCCCCATGATCTCCATGTCTTCCTTGAGCATCTCCACCGCCCGGGTCGACATGTTCTTGAATATCTTCGTCTTCAGATCATCGGAGGCGGTTTTGAGCGCCAGCTTCAGATCATCGGTGGAAACCTCCTTCAAAATGGCCATGATGCCGCGGTCATCGACCCCGAGCAGATCCTCGAAGACAAACATGAGCCGGCGGATATCCTCGGCCAGACTCTCACGCTGCTCCTCGACACCTTCAAGAACCTGGGTTTCCAGGGCGCGATCGGCATTGTTGAGGATCTCGG
>CAZUZJ010000119.1:0-7909 GCA_964624225.1 uncultured Desulfobulbia bacterium
TACTTTAACGACAGCCAGCGCCAGGCCACCAAGGATGCCGGCCGCATCGCCGGTCTCAACGTGCAGCGTATCATCAACGAGCCCACCGCGGCTTCGCTTGCCTACGGCCTTGACAAAAAGGGTGAGGAGACCATCGCCGTCTATGACCTTGGCGGCGGCACCTTCGATATCTCCATCCTTGAAATCGGCGACGGCGTGTTCGAGGTGAAGTCGACCAACGGCGACACCTTTCTCGGTGGCGAGGATTTTGACATGCGCATCGTTAACTGGCTGGCCGATGAGTTTAAGCGCGATCAGGGGATTGATCTGCGCAAGGACAAGATGGCCTTGCAGCGCTTGAAGGAGGAGGCGGAAAAGGCGAAGAAGGAACTGTCCACCACCATGGAGACGGATATCAATCTGCCCTTCATCACCGCTGACGCCTCCGGTCCCAAACATCTGAACGTGAAACTGAGCCGGGCCAAGTATGAGTCCCTGGTCGAGGATCTGGTGGATCGCACGGTGCAGCCCTGTCTCACCGCCCTGAAGGATGCCGGTCTTTCTCCTGCGGACATCGATGAGGTGGTGCTGGTCGGTGGCATGACCCGAATGCCGCGGGTGCAGCAGAAGGTGAAGGAGATCTTTGGCAAGGATCCCCACAAGGGCGTCAACCCCGACGAGGTGGTGGCCATTGGTGCGGCCATTCAGGGCGGGGTTCTGAAGGGGGATGTCAAGGATGTCCTTCTGCTCGACGTCACCCCGCTGTCTCTCGGTATCGAGACTTTGGGCGGGGTCACTACCCGGCTCATTGAAAAGAATACCACGGTGCCGACCAAGAAGAGCCAGGTCTTTTCCACTGCATCTGACAATCAACCGGCGGTATCCATCCACGTCCTTCAGGGTGAGCGGGAAATGGCCCAGGACAACAAGACCATCGGTCGTTTCGAGCTGACCGATATTCCGCCCGCCCCGCGTGGGGTGCCGCAGGTCGAGGTCACCTTCGATCTCGACGCCAACGGTATTCTCCATGTCTCGGCCAAGGATCTCGGCACCGGCAAGGAACAGTCCATCCGCATTACCGCCTCCAGCGGCCTTTCCGAGGCGGAGATCGAAAAGATGAAGCGCGATGCCGAGGCCCATGCCGAGGAGGATAAGAAACGCAAGGCCCTTGTCGAGGCGAAGAACAACGGCGATTCGATGATTTATGCCACGGAAAAGAGCTTGAAGGAGGTCGGTGACAAGGTGGACGCCGACACCAAGGCCAAGGTGCAGGCTGCCATCGACAAGCTGAAAAAGGCCTTGGAGGGCGATGATGTCGACGCCATCAAGGCGGCCACCGATGAGCTGACCCAGGCCTCCCATAAACTGGCTGAGATCATGTATTCCCAGGCCTCGAAAAGCCAGCCCGGCGGCACCGGTGCCGCCGGCGGTGGCGCAACCGGTGGCACCGGTGCGGGAGGCAAGAAGGATGATGACGATGTGGTTGACGCCGATTTTGAAGAGGTGAAGTAAGTTTTTCTTTGAGGACGCAAGGTAAATGTGAAAGGCCGGGCGGGCTGTGCCCTCCGGCCTTTTTTCTTGAACGGGACGGGAGCATCCCTTGCCCTGGTGCGGATGAGGACAGGTGGAGTGAAAAGCAAGGGACAGATGGAGGCCGAGGTCAGCGAGGCGATTATTCAGTTTGAAAAAGAGTACATGGGGCGCGGGCCGCTGGAGACCAAGACGTATATCATCGACGATATGGTGCTGGTGCGGTTGAAGAATGTTCTGACCCGGGCTGAGCATCAGCTTGCCAGCCCCGGCGACGATGCCGAGGGGAGAACCCTGATCAAAAAGGTCCGTACCACTCTGCTGGAGAAGGGCCGGCCTCTGCTTGAGGCGGTGGTTGAATCGATCACCGCCCGGAAAGTCCTCAGTATGCATACCGATATCAGTACCGTCACCGGAGAGCGTATCATTCTGCTGACCCTGGATGGCAAGGTGGAGTTTAAGTAAATGCTGAAGTTTTCCCTTGGCCGGGAAGAATTGTTTTTTTAAGTTATCATAAGGAGATGGCAGAGGGTTGATGGGTTGCTAATCTGTCAAAATGAGCCGCGCCGTTGTTGGCGGGCGCGGTATTTCTCTGCCGCCTTCGATAATTCGCGAGAGCCCGACCGGAGGCCATATGGAGCCCGGTCCGGAAAAGAACCGAGGAATGCCGTTGCGCATATTTTCGGTTTTTTTTTTGCTTTTTCCGATGCCCTTCTCGTTTCTGACTCCTGCCCTCCGGCGGCCGGACAAAACCGCCGAATTTGCGCGAACGGTGCGGCAAGAGGGCGACCTTGTTGCTGCCGAGGCAATCAGGTGCACGAGGCGGGTGCAGTCGCAAAAAGCCTTTCTTCTGATTTTTTTCTCACTTATTATAAGACAGTAGTGGAAACAGAAAAGAAACCAAACCATTGGAAAAGGGGGGCACCATGAAAATACCGCGCGTCATGTCCACCCAGCATCCGGACAATGTCCAGATTCCGTTTTTTGCGGAAAACCAGGACATGTCCGGCGACGATGAGATTCAGGAGGCCTATTATGCCTTTTCTCATCTGGGCTGCGACGAACAGATGTGGGACTGTGAGGGCAAGGAGGTCGATGCCTATGTGGTTCGTAAGCTTCTCACCAAATACGAGCATTTTTTCCATCAGACCCGGCTCGGGGATGATGTCCGACTGACCCTGCGCCTGCCCAATCCCGACGTGGAAAAGGGTGAGGTCAAGGTCTTTGTCGAGGCCCTGGACAGCATTCCCCGGTCATGTGATGCGGCCAGCCTCTTTTACGGCTGTGAAACGCCGCCGGTCCGTGAAGTTATCCTCCCGATGACCATGTCGGCGGAAAGCCTCAACCGGGTGTATCACTACTACAAGGATTTTGTCGTCGGCAAGCAGGACAAGCCATTTTATCCGGGCGACATCAGTATTGCCGACTGGCTCGGCGAGTTCAAGCCGCGCCAGATCGATGTTATTCCCCTGTTTGAAGACCGGGAGCATATGCTGGAGGCCCATTCCATCATGCGCGCCTATCTGGCGGACAAGGATATCGAGCACCAGCGGGTCTTTCTCGCTCGCTCCGATCCGGCCATGAATTACGGGATGGTGAGTGCCATCCTCTGCAACAAGATCGCCCTGCAACGCCTGCATCGACTCTCTAAGGAGACCGGCGTACGCATTTATCCGATTCTCGGGGCCGGTAGTGCGCCGTTCAGGGGGCATCTGACGACGGACACGGTTGACATGGTGTTGCGGGAATATCCGGACGTGCAGACCTTCACGGTCCAGTCGGCCTTCAAGTATGATCACCCGGTCGCGGATGTCTGTTCCGCCATCAACACCCTGCGCAACTCGACCCTGGCACCCCGGCGGGAAATTGACGAGGAGCGGTGCCTGCAGATCGTCGACAAGGTGTCGACGAACTACCGGGAAGTCATCACGCACCTGGCCCCGCTCATCAATCATGTGGCCACTTTTGTGCCACGCCGGCGGATGCGGAAACTTCATGTCGGTCTGTTCGGTTATGCCCGCAATGTCGGCGCCACATCGCTGCCGCGGGTTATCAGCTTCTGCGCCGCCTGCTATTCCATCGGGCTGCCGCCCGAGATTCTCGGGCTGAGGACGTTGACCCAGGAGGATCTCCGTTGCATGGAGGACATGCATGTCAATTTTCTCTTTGACACCCAGGTCGGCATGTCCTTTTTCAATGAGGAGGTGCTGACCATCCTCCCTGACGAGGTCAAGAAAAACATTCGCCTGGACTGGGGCGCATATGAGATCAATGAGCAGCATCGGGCGATTACCTCGCGGATCATCCGGGCCATCAGAGATCGGAACAACACCGCCATGCAGCGGGATTTGATCGAGGCGGCGCGGATCAGGAGATTCATCGGTTAACAACCGGTCGTTACATAAGGACGGCTCGGCACGGCAACGGGCCAGAGGAAAAGTCCCGGAGGGGTGGAACAGGAGAAAAAAGGTTGCCGCATTTGCTATTTGTTCGTAAAGTAACCGCTTTTTCAGCAGCGTGTCTCCTGCGGGCCCTGACTCGTTGTGGCCTGGGAGAGCGCTGCTTGCGGACTCAGGTCCGGTGATACTTTCCGAACAGGTTTGAAAGAGCGCACCATGAGAATCCTATCCGGCATCCAGCCTTCCGGTAAGCTGCATATTGGTAATTATTTCGGCATGATGAAGCCTATGATCCACAACATGGACCATGGGGAGCTCTATGCCTTTATCGTCAATCTCCATGCCCTGACCACGGTCCATGACAGTAAGGCCATTGCCCGGGATACCCTGGAGGCGGCCGCTGATTTCCTCGCCCTGGGGCTTGACCCGGACAGGTGCATCTTCTGGGTGCAGTCGGATGTCCCCGAGGTGACCGAGCTGACCTGGATCCTTTCCACTCTGACCCCGATGGGCCTGCTCGAACGCTGCCATTCCTTTAAGGACAAGGTGGCCAAGGGAATCCAGCCGAGTCACGGGCTTTTTTCCTACCCGGTGCTGATGGCCGCCGATATCCTCCTCTATCAGGCCAATCTGGTGCCGGTGGGCAAGGATCAGAAGCAGCATATCGAGGTGGCCCGGGATGTTGCCATCAAGTTCAACAACACCTTCGGCGAGACCTTTGTCCTGCCCGAGCCGGGCATTGACGACAATCTGGCGACGGTCCCCGGGCTGGACGGCCAGAAGATGTCCAAATCCTACGGCAACACCATCGGTATCTTCCTTGACGCCAAGAGTCTCAAAAAAAGGGTCATGGCGATTGTCACCGATGCCGCGCCGGTGGAGGCGGTCAAGGACCCAGACACCTGTAATCTTTACAATATTTTTAAGTTGTTCGCCCCTGTCGACCGGGTGCAAGAGGTGCGCGACCTCTATCGCAATGGCGGCGCAGCGTACGGATATCTGAAGCTCGAGCTGGTCGACATCCTCTGGGAGTATTTCCGCGCGGCCCGGGAAAAGCGGGAACAGCTCGCCGCCGACTCCGGCTATCTCCGGGAGGTTCTGGCCCGGGGGGCGGAGAAGGCGCGGGCAAAGGCGGCGCCCACCCTTGATCTGGTCCGGCAACGGGTTGGTCTTGGCTATTGACCGGTGAGGTCGTTCTGGTTGTCCCCCTGCCGCTGTCGCGGTGAGAAATTTCCCGCGGCAGTGCGCCCCTTTTTTCTTCCCTCCATTCTTTTTTTCTCATTGCCGTAAAGCGGCACCGGGAAAATGCCGATACTGATGTTAGAAAATTGACGCCATGGCGGCGATCCCGGCGGCGACACTGCTGCCGGCTTCGGTGATGCGGCAAAATTTGCCGACCGGTTTTTCCTGATCAGTGTAGTTTTGAAGAAAAAAAATCAGTAAATTCAGTCAGTAACCAGAGATGACTTTTTGGTGAGCTTGTTCTTTTGTTTGGCATGAAAATGGCATAAATTCCTGGGTAACAGTTTTTCCCACTAAAGGAGTTGTGCAATGAGTGAATCTCTGTCGGGAAGGCCAACAGAAACGATGATCGCGGAAATGTGCCAGATCGATATGCCCAGTCTCATGGCCGAGCTGGATTTGTTCCGGAAAAAGACCGCCCGGCTGGCCCAGTTGAATGAACTGCACGGTCGGCTGGCCGGGGCGGTGGATCTGCCTGCCATGATCGAGGCGTTCTCCATCTGGTTGATGCCGCTGGTTGAACATGATCTGGTTGCCTATCACAATCCCCAGCGACAACGCAGCTACATGTACAGCTCCTCCCACGGCCCGGATCGCCAGCGTATCTTTCAGCTGGCGGAGAAGCTTTTCCATACCGCCTCGGAAAATGCCGGGCATGGCTGGTATGAGGATGATTTTTATGTGCAGAACTGGCATCTCGGCTCCTTGGATTCAAGCGGGCTGGTGCTGGTGCTCCGGCAGGCCAAGGTCCTTGAAAGCGACGAGACAGCCCTGATCAACGAGGCCCTGGCGGTTTTGCGGGAACCCCTGCAACGGGCGCTCGATTATGAGGATCTCTTTGAGATCGCCCGTCGGGATGCCCTCACCGGCCTTGCCAACCGTCGGGTGTTTGAGGAACGGATTGCCCCTTTGATGGACAGCAGCCGACGACATGGTCATCCCTTGACCATTGCCTGCATGGATCTTGATCGCTTCAAGCAGGTCAATGACAATCTTGGTCATGCCGAAGGCGACCGGGTGTTGAAAAAGGTGGCTGACACCTTTCGGTCCATGGTGCGCAGCAGTGATCTGCTGGTCCGAATGGGCGGTGATGAGTTCGTTCTCGTGTTGCCGGATACGGACCTGGAGAGCGCCAAAATTCTGGCAGAGCGACTGTGCCGGGCCATCGATGACCTGGAAATATATGCAGCCCCGGGCCTGCGTCTCGGCGTCAGTATCGGGCTGACGCAATGGCAGCCGGAATTGAGCCGGGATGCCTGGCTGCAAAAAGCGGACGAGTTGCTCTATCGGGCCAAAAGCAACGGCCGCAGCCGGGTCTGTGTGTGATGCCGCGTTGACACCGGTTTTTTTTGCTGTTCTACATAAGGGGAAATGTTTTCGTTGAAGCGGAAAACATTTCCCCTTATGCTTTTGTCGGAATCGTAAAGCCAGGATTCCGACGGGCGGTGCATGGTAACTCGTTCTTTTCACTTTCCCGACCGCCATGGTTTGCGGGTTTTTGCGGGACGATCATGCTTTGCAAAGAGGGCGAAAGTGTCAGGCACAAGAAAACATCAGGTTCCGGACAGGAGAAAGCGATGGAGACATTCCGTATCAGGCTGGTTAACAAAATAGCCATGGAGGGACTTGCCCTGCTGGGGATTACTTACCACGTCTCCCCCGACGAAGCCGATCCGCACGGGCTCATTGTCCGCAGCAGCCGGATTGATACGGATGCCTTCCCCTCTCTGCTCGCGGTGGCCAGGGCCGGGGCGGGTGTCAACAACATCACGGTTGACCGGGCGACCGAGCGGGGCATCTGCGTTTTCAACACTCCCGGGGCCAATGCCAACGCAGTGGCCGAACTGGTCTTTGTCATGGCCGGCATCGGGGCCCGGAACATCCACCGTGCCATTGAATTCTGCCGGGGGCTGGGACAGGCGGCACTGCCTGATGAGGAACTCTCCCGCGAGGTGGAGGCGAAAAAATCGGTCTTCCGCGGGTTTGAGCTGGCCGGCAAGACCCTCGGGGTGCTGGGGCTGGGGCAGATCGGCGTCCGGGTGGCCAATGGCGGGGCGCAGCGGCAGATGCGCGTCCTCGGCTTTGACCCGGCCCCGACCCTGGCCAATATTCACATGCTCTCGCCCGACGTCATCCTGTCCCGTTCGTGGGCTGAGGTGGTGGAGCGGGCCAATATCCTTTCTCTGCACATGCCCTTCAATGACAAGACAAAGGGGTTTGTCAACCGCGATCTCCTCTCCCGTCTCCCGGAAGGCGCCATGCTGATCAACTACGCCCGCGGCGGGGTGGTGGTAGAGACTGATGTCAGGGCCGCCCTCGATAGCGGACAACTCGGCTGCTATATCACCGATTTTCCTTCCACTGCCCTGATCGGTCATGCCCGGGTCATCACCTCGCCCCACCTCGGGGCCAGCACCGAGGAGTCTGAAGAGCACTGCGCCACCATGGCGGTGAGCGAGTTAAAGGCCTATCTCGAATATGGCTCCGTCACCCACAGTGTCAATTTTCCCAATGTCGAGTCGATTCCGGGAGATACGGTGCACTCCCGCCTGATCATGATCAACCGTGACAAGCCGGGGATGATCGGTTTCGCCTCGCAGATCATCGGGGACCAGGGAATCAACATTGCAAGCTATCTCAACGAGAGTAACGGCCGCATCGGCTACAACATCATTGACCTGGAAAGCGCCATTTCGACCGAGGTCATCAACCGCATCGAATCTCATCCCGACGTCATCCGCACCAGGGTCATCGTCCGG
>CAZUZJ010000120.1:0-7825 GCA_964624225.1 uncultured Desulfobulbia bacterium
TGTTGTTGCCGGGCCGGGTCAAAGAAGAAGCTCTGTGTAGAGTTGATGATAGCCCTCCACCATTGCCTCGATGGTGAATTTTTCGGAAACGTCGCAGAAAGCCTGCATGACCAGCTTCTCCGCCAGCTCCGGCTTGCTGAGCATGGTCCTGATTGCCGAAGCCAGCTCTTCGGGGTGCCCGGGCGCAACCAGCAGGCCGCTGTGCTGATCGGTGACAATATCCCGGATCCCGTCGATGGCTGTGGCAATCACCGGGCACTTAACAGCCATGGCTTCGAGAATCACGTTTGGCATGCCCTCGTATATGGAGGAAAGAATGCACATGTCGGCAGCCTGGAAAATTTCCGTGAGTGGTGCGTAATAGCCTTCAAGGCGAACCTGTTTTTCAAGCTCCGCCTCGACCAGCTGGTTCTCCAATTCCTGCCGCTGTGGCCCTTCCCCGAAAATGGAGAGCTGACAGGGGGACGGTGAATTTTTGCGCAGAATTTCCATCGCCTTGATGAGATCAGGGAAACCTTTTTGCGGGTCAAGGCGACCGGCTGCCACCAGCCAGCGCGTTTGCGGCGGAATGTTGAAGCGCTGTCGTGTTTCTGCGGCGGTGTCTCGCGGGGCAGGAATTTCCACACCGTTTGGTATCACCCGGATTTTTGATTCTGGAATTCCTTCTCGCTGGACCATGAAGGCGCGGGTTGGGGTGGCGTTGGCGGTAAAGTAATCGACCCGCGGATAGGTGGCGGCACCGAGCAGCTTATGCCAGGGCCGCTTCCAGATATTGGTGGCGCGGACGGCGTTGACTATTTTTACCTTTCCTGGCCGGGTGGCCAGGCAGCCGAAAATTTCCGACCCGAACAGAAACGAATTGACAAGCTGGGGCCGGTAGTCGCGGATTTCCTGGCGTAATCCGGAAAAGGTGCGGGCGATATCAGGAAGTTTGCGGATGAGCGTGCCGGTCATGGCGGCAAGCTTTACTGGCGAACCGTTCAAGTGGATGGAGCCGTGGCGAACCGGGATGCCCACCTCGGTAAAGAATGGTGAGTAGAGAGCCGGCGGCTGCAAGCTGGCGACCCGTACATTATAGTCACCCCGTGCCTGCAAGCCCTTGCTCAGCAGGAGCAGCATTTTCTGGGCCCCGCCTTGCCCCAGGTGGTCGATGATGAAGAGAATCCTTTTCATGTCGCCAGGCTCTGTGTTGAAGGATGCTGATGGTGGCGCTGCCAGAGGGAAAACATGAGCAGCGTCCAGAGCTCTTTCTGGTGGTCCCGGCGCCGGTTGAAATGTTCGTCCAGCAAGGTGCGGATTCTCTCCGGCCGGAAAATTCCCTGCTCTGCCAGTGTGTTGCGATCAAGGCATTCTTCCAGCAGGGGGCGCAGATTTTCCCGTAGCCACTTTCCCTTGGGGATTCCAAATCCCTTCTTCGGGCGATGAATGATGGCCGGGGGCAGCAGGTTACTCGCTGCTTTTTTCAGTATGTATTTCGTGGTCAGACCCCGCAGTTTCCATGATGCCGGCAAGGTGGCAACAAATTCTCCCACCCGGTGATCGAGGAGGGGAGAACGCACCTCCAGGGCATGGGCCATACTGGCCCGATCCACCTTGGTGAGGATGTCTTCCTGCAGATAGGTGCGGAGGTAGCTGTAAACGATGGCGGCAATATCCGGCACTCCCTGGAGAACCTGGTTGAAGCGGGCCAGATCGTCATAGGGGTCTTCGTCAGGATGCCAGCTCTCTTGCAGCAACTCCTGCTGGGCCGGGAAATCGAAAGTGCCCAGCCATGCCTGATTGCGCAGTACCGGCGGCGCGTACAGGTGTCGAAAAAACTTGTTGGCCCGGAACTCGAAACTCATGTTGTTGTCGGAAGGCGAAAGCCGTTTTATCAGGTTGCGAATTATCCCGCCGGTAAGGACTCTGGGCAGCTTTCCGACGAACTGTGCAAAACGGTGAGCCGGAAAGGGATCGTATCCGGCAAAGAGTTCGTCTCCGCCGTCCCCGCTCAGGGCAACCGTTACCTTATGCCGGGTGTGGCGGCAGAGGATATAGGTAGGGATGACCGAGGCGTCGGCAAAGGGCTCGTCAAACTGGGCGGCTACCTGGGGCAGAACGTCGAGCATCGCCTCGGCGTCCACAATTTCCTCATGGTGATCGGTGCCGAGCAGGCGGGCCACCTCTCTGGCATAGGGGCTTTCATCGTAGCTCTTTTCCGTAAAGCCGATGGAGAAGGTTCTGATCTTTGCCGGATCCCGGTGTCTTGCCATCAGGGCGGCCACGGTGCTGGAATCCAGGCCGCCGCTCAAGAATACCCCCAGCGGGACGTCGCTGACCAGCTGGCTTTCCACCGCCTCGTCGAGAAGGGCGAGAAGCCGGGAGCATGCGGCAGGAAAGGTTCCCTGAAAGGCCGGAGCTGCAACCGGAAAGTCCCAATAGCGCTTCCGATGCAGGATGCCGTTCTTCCAGGTCAGGATGCTGCCGGAGTCAAGTTTGAAAACCCCCTGATAAATGGAGAGCGGGGCCGGCACATATTCATAGGCCAGGTAGCGGTGCAGGGCCGTCGGTTCAAGCCTTGCCTCGACATGGGGGTGGCGAATGAGGCTTTTCAGCTCTGAGGCAAAGATGAGCTGTCCTTTCCTTTCTGCATAGTAAAGAGGCTTCTGTCCGTATCGATCGCGACCCAGCAGCAGGAGGGAGGACGGCCTGTCCCAGACGGCAAAGGCAAACATGCCAATCAGATGGTCAACCATGGCTTCGCCGTACTCTTCGTAGAGATGGACGAGGACCTCGCTGTCGGATGCGGAGGCGAAACAGTGGCCTTTTTTTTCCAGATCCGTCCGCAGTTGTCGAAAGTTATAGATCTCGCCGTTCACCACCGCCTGAACGTTTCCGGTTTCGTTACTCACCGGTTGTTTGCCGCCGGCAAGATCGATGATGGAGAGCCGCTGGTGGCCGATGGCAACCTGTTCGTCGGTATAGCTCCCGTGGCCGTCCGGTCCTCGGTGGTGCAGGGCCTCCTTCATCTGTTCGACCACGTTGTCGGGAAGATGAATATTTTGGCGAGTGAAACCGCAGATGCCGCACATGGTTCGTTTTGTTGGTGGTCAGGAACGGATTTCACCGAGCAGCTTGGGGGCTGCACAGTACTGAAGCCAGTGGTCGCAACCGGCACAGGTTTCTTCGTCATCCAGGGCCAAGCATCGGTGGCGTTCACGGAGGGCGACGTAAGCCGGGCTGGACCAGAGGCTTGACAGGGTGGAGTCGCCAGCCTTACCGAGTCCAGCCCGGCTACTCCAGTCGTGATTGCAAATAGCAAGGCGGCCGTCCCAGTAGACGACCATTTCCCGAAAAGGCTTGAGGCAGGGCTTCCGGGGCACTTTTGTTTGCGATTCAAGGCTGCCGAAGCGCCCGTCTTTTGTGTGTTGCGGATAGATGCGGATCCGGTCGGCTCGCTTTTGCCAGAAAACGGTGAAGGCATTCTTGTCGTGATAGCTCATTCCGCTGTCCACGGCCGAGATCTGGATGTGTGGCAACGCCGTCCGGGCAGCGGCGCGGGCCGTCCGCAGGAAATCGATGGCTTCGAGGAGGCGGGGAAAGGAGCCGCCCTTGCGGTGTTTGGCATACGTTTCTTCCTGAATCGCATCCACGCTGAACGAGACAAAATCGATCCCCATCTCCACGAAGGACCTGGCGATCGCTTCGGTCAACAGGAGGCCGTTGGTGGCCAGCTGAACGGTGAAACCTTTATCCTTGGCATAGGCAAGCAGGGCCAGACAGTCGCGGTGCAGGAGCGGTTCTCCCCGGAAGAAGGGCACCAGGGTTGTGGTCCCGAGGTTGGCAAACTCAGCTGTCAGGTGGCGGAAGAGTTTACTGTCCATGTCCCCGGTCGGATAATTCATGTGGTGGCGAGGACAGACCGGACAACTGAGATTGCACTGGTTGGTGAGCTCCAGAGTCACTCGCTCGGGAACCGCCAGCGGCAGGATGTCCTGTTGCGCATTCATTTATCCCGCCCCAATGACGGCAATTCCCGGTGTGTTTGCATTTTGATTTGACATGGTGAAATAAGGGTGATTCGACGGACAGAACGTGTTTTTTTTCTCCCCGTCAAAAACGGAGCAGGCAGGAGAGTTTTTGCATGAATGAAAGATACAGGTGTTTCCTTGCCTGGCGGTGCGCCGGGCGCACTTCGTCCCTGTCGGGTACACCCGATTTTTTATAAAAATCATATGAAATCAGCATGTTGCGCTAAATAGGCTGAGCCTGGTCCAGCGCAATCTCTACCGTGGCCGCCTGCCTGATCGCCTCAAGATTCAGGATCAGGCGGGTCTGATTTTTCTGTTTGCGGACAATGCCTTCAAGGCCGGTAAAGGGTCCGGCAATGATCCGTACCCGTTGCCCCTCTTTGGCAAAGTCGCAGAGGGTCAGGTTTACCCTGGCCTGGGTTGCCAGGTTGAGATTTGCCAGCTCATGGGTGATTTTCCCCTGATCCTGAACCTCAAGGATCTGGGCGATGCGCCCGCAGCGCAGGGTGTCATAGCGTCCCTGCCAATCACTTTTAAAAAACAGATATCCGCTAAAAAGAGGCAGGATTGAGGCGCGCATTCTGCCCCGGCAATTCTGGGGCTTTGCCACCAGAGGCAGATAATAGGGAAGCCCCTTGGCGTGCAGCTCCCAGGCCAGGGCCTTTTCCTGTCTGCTTTTGGTCCGGGCAACCCACCACACGTTCCCGTCCCTACCGGGTGATCCTTCAAAAAGATCCTTTGGGAAAAAGGCGGGCGGATTGTCGGATGCCTTTAGCGTCATGGCTGTTTCTTATAGCGCGTCGTACACCGCAAACAGAACCTGTAGTGCCTGCTGCTCGGTCCAGTGTTGTTCCATGAAGGTGCGGGATTTTCTGCCTACTTCCAGACGGAATTCCCGGTCCTCGATCAATGTCTGCAAAATGCGCTGCAGTTCTCCTTCATCCCTGGCCACCTGCCAGGGCAGCGCAATGGTGCCGGTGAATTCCCGGATACATCTGATGTTCCAGTCGTCAAGCCCCGCGATCACCGGTTTTCCCTGGCAGAGGGATTCGAGTGAGGAGATACCGAACCAGCCGCGCATGTGATCAAAGACAACATGACAGCTTTTTTTCGCGCTGAGACAGTCGAGGTGATCCATTCTCTCCAGGATCACCGCTTCGATGTGCGGATATGCCCCCGTAAGCCTCTGAAAAACCCGGCGGAACACCTCGGTATGCTTATCAAATTTTCTGGTTGGCGCCTGACATATTTTTATCGGTGCGACCGGCAGGCTGTCTTCAAAGCGGGGCAGGTAATGGGTATCGTTGATGGGCACCAGATTCGGCACCCAGGTGGCGTTTTCGGCAATCTGGAGGAGGTCCGGGGTGCTGACAATGACCTTGCGGTTCAGTCTGCGATATTTCTCATTGTAGGCTGCTGCATTGATCAGATAATCGGGATGGCCGTGATGGTGATGGAGAATTTTTTTGCCACTGGTAAAATCCCGGATGACCAGAGGGCCGAGATGGGCGTTCTCATCAGACAGCATATGAAAATGAATGATGTCGGCGTTTTTGAGGAGCTGCTCCACCTCGCCGAAGTCATCATCATGGATGTCCGGCAGATGAATATCTTTGCCGAAATCAATGCCGTAGCGGTCCTGACTGGTGATCAGCCGGCAGCGATGTTCGCTGTAACGGTTGATGGCATTGGTGAAGGCAATGCCCATGCCAGCCGGATCGTTGGCGGTGATCATCAGGATGTTCATGCTGAAAGAGGGACCTCGATAGATCGTTCAGTGAGTGAATGAATGGTGTATGTTTCTGTTCGGCAGCCAGTGGCAGATCATTAAATATTTTTGTCAGAGCGGGTACGATTTCAGTCGGACCAGGGCGGTAAGAAATCCCTGGCCGTTTTCCAGATGCCCGCGCCACACCTCGGGGACCCAGGTCCCGCGATAGTCGGCAAAGAGCGGCATGATGCGGTCCAGATCGATGTCCCCCTCGCCGATTTGCATGCCCTCGCCGTCCAGTCCGTAGGCGTCGGCAAAGTGAATGTGGCGGATAAGCGGCAGCACGGTGCGGATATAGGCGTCAAGGGCCACATCTTTGGCGTTGCAGTAAAGGGCGGCATGGGAAAGATCAAAACAGATGTTTATTCCCTGCCGGCTGCAGAAATCGGCAATTTCGTCCGCGGCCATGAAATAGTTCCCTTTCCATTGCCCGCCGAAGTACCAGGGATAAGGCGGCAGATTTTCCAGGAGAAATTCCATATCGTCGCTCACCGCGGGCAGGATCTCCTGGACCGATCTGGCCAGGCTTGCCCCAAGTTGGGTTGGATCGAGCTTCTGGTTCAGGCTCATGGCGCCGGGGTGGGTGATAAATTTCGGCTTTCCTTGGAAATACGGGGCAATCTGCCTGGTCAGGTCAATGGTTTTGAGCGTCGCCTGCACCGAGCGGGCGCGCACGGCTTCGTCCAGGCTGGCCAGATCGTGCAGTTCATCGCCCATGTATTCCGGGGCATGAACCACCAGGCGACAGGGATAACCGCCGTTGAAGTGGGGAGTAAGGGAAAAATCTTTTTCCGCCAGGTGAAACTCAAGCACCTTCGGGGTATGGGCCAGCATGGCCTCGGCATCGGTGAACCGTGCGATCAGGCCCCACTGGCTCCTGAAGGAATTGGTAAATTCACCGGGACTGATCCCGTTATCCAGATCGGCCTCCTGGAAGAAATCAAACTGTCTGATAGTGCGTTTGGTCGGGGTGCCGATGAGGTCGGTCATTTTGAGTGGGCTCAACCCCTTGCCCGGTCCTCTGGTCATCACCATGTCGCGGGAGATGATGGTGCCGGCCGGAATCTCCCGGCTTGCCACCAGACTCTTGCCGAACAGTTCGCGGTTGAGCACTTCGCCCCGCAGCAGATAACGTCGGCTTTTGCCCACCGCCTGGTCGGCAACCCGGATATCGCGCACCAGGCGCTTGAATTCGTAGGGATCGAGACTGACCTTGTGGTCCGGACCGCGCAGGTTCTTGTCCAGGGTGATATGCTTTTCAATGATACAGGCCCCCATGGAGGCGGCCACCAGGGGAATGACAATGCCGACTTCGTGGCCGGAATAGCCCACCGGGCAATTAAACTGCCTGAGCCGGTTGATCATCCGCAGGTTGACCTCCCTGGGCCAGACCGGATAAACGCTGCGGCAGTGCAGCAGGGCAAACTGGGCGTTGCTGCGGCGCAGATGGCTGACCGCCGCCTCGATTTCCTCCCAGAGCGACATGCCGGTGGAAACGATAAGCGGTTTCCCGAAAGAGGCCACATGCTCCAGGAGCTCCAGGTTGGTGAGATCCGCTGAGGCGATCTTGAAGCCGTTGATCCCCAGCCCGTGCAGGAAATCGGCGCTTTTGGGATCAAAGGGGGTGCAGAGAAAATCAAGTCCGTGCGCATCGCATTGCTTTTTCAGGGGACCAAAACTCTCTTCCGGCAGTTCCACCTCTTTGAGCAGGGGAATCATGTACTGGAAGCCCTGTTCGAATTTTTCCGGTGATTCGAGCACCTCCGGCGGGTAGAGGCTGGGCAGGTGGCGTTTCTGGAATTTCACCGCATTCACCCCGGCTGCCGCCGCCGCCTCGATCAGCTGCGCCGCCCGTTTCTCGTCGCCGTTGTGGTTGATGCCGATCTCTGCGATGATATAGGTCGGCTGTTCTTCGCCGATGATATGTCGTCCCAGTCGGATGTTTTTCATGACTGTCTACACCGCGGTGAGGCGCTGTACGGTAATCCCGTTTTTTTCAAGATGTTTGGTGGCATCGTAGATCTCATCCTGCTTGGCATAGGAT
>CAZUZJ010000121.1:0-7759 GCA_964624225.1 uncultured Desulfobulbia bacterium
GCTATGATCTTTACACCGAATACGCCAGCGAACGGGGGAATGCCCTGGCGCTTGATTACCGCTATGCCAAAGGCACGGAGATCAATCAGATCAACGCGGCTCTCCAGACCCGGCTCAGCGATTCTCTCTATCTGCAGGGTGATTTCAAGCAATCCTTGCGTACCAACGAAATTGTCAGCGCCTCGGTCGGTCTGGTCTATCATCCCCAGTGCTGGGCCGTCAAATTTCTGGCGGAGAAGAGTGCTGATGACGAGCGGGTGGCGCTGATGTTTTCCCTGGTGGGGCTGGGGCAGACCCTGGGCATCGGCGTTTCCGGCGATCTGGTCGAAAAGGGTATCGAATTAGATACCGGCACCGGCGGGCTTGATCTCAATGAGTGAGCCGGGCGGGCGGAGAAGGGGGAGGCACGGATGGTGACCTGTTACGATGTTTTCAACGGCGACGCCGACGGCATCTGCGCCCTGCATCAGCTGCGGCTGGCTGAACCGCGGGACGCGGTGCTTGTCTCCGGCGTCAAGCGGGACATCCGGCTGCTGACCCGGCTGGCCGCCGATCCGGCGGTGGCCGGGGCCATGCTCACCGTTCTCGACATCTCCCTTGACAGCAACCGGGAGGCCCTGACCACCCTGCTTGCTCGGGGCAACCACATAACCTATATCGACCATCATTTTGCCGGCGAGATTCCCTCGTCGCCCCTCCTGCAGGCCATCATCGATCCGGCTCCGGAGGTCTGCTCCGGTCTGCTGGTTGACCGTCAGCTCGACGGTCGCTTCCGGGCCTGGGCGGTGGTGGCGGCCTTTGGCGACAATCTGCATCGGGCCGCGGAGCAGGCCGCCGAGGCGCTTGCCTGTTCCCCGGAAGAGCTGCGGATACTCCGGGAGCTGGGCGAATTGATGAATTACAATGGCTACGGTCGGGAGCCGGCGGATCTGCACTGTCGCCCGGAGGAGTTGTATGCCGCGGTGCGGCCGTATGACGATCCCCTGGCCTTCTGTCGTCAGTCCCCCATGCTCGACCGGATGCGGCGGGGATACGCCGACGATATGACCGAGGCGCATGCCATGCCGCCGTATGCGGAACATGGCGCTGGCCGCATTTTCCGCTTTCCGGCGGCGCCATGGGCCCGCCGGGTCGCCGGGGTCTTCAGTAATGAAAAGGCCCGGGAGATGGAGAACAAGGCTCATGCCCTGCTGGTGGACAACGGGGACGCTACTTTCATGGTCAGCGTGCGGGCGCCCCTGGACGATCGGCGGGGGGCGGCGGCGCTGTGCCGGAAATTCCCAACCGGGGGCGGGCGGGAAGCGGCTGCCGGCATCAATGCCCTGCCCGCTGAACTGCTCACTGATTTTGTTGTTGCCTTTCAGGCGTTCTGGAACGGATAATCGGCGCCTGCCGGATGCGCCGCTAGCTTTCACCTGTGACGGGTGTGAACAAAAGGAGACCTTCTCATGAGGAAATTTCTGTTGACCCTTGCCACCGTCGTTCAGCTTGTCCTGCCGCCCGCCGCTCTCTATGGAGCAGAAGCAGAACCGAAAGCTGCCGATCTGGTCAGTGACGGCCAGGTCATCGACCTTGCCTCGCCCCGCTACCTGGAGCTGTTCGCCGAGCTGCGGAAAAAACACGGGTTCACCCAGGATGAGCTTGATCGTATCTTTGCCGGAGTCACCATCAAGCAGCGGGTGCTGGAGCTGATGGATACCCAGTGGGAGGCCAAGCCCTATTACCTTTACTATCCCCGTTTCATCACCCCGGCGGTGATCGCCGAGGGGCGGACGAAACTTGCGGAAAACAAGGACGTGCTTGATCGGGTCGAAGCGGAACTCGGGGTGGCCCGGGAGATTGTCGTCGCCATCTGGGGGATCGAAACCCGTTACGGACAGAACAGGGGGTCGTTCAATCTTTTCCAGACCCTCAATACGATGTTTGACGCCTATCCACGCCGCAGCGCATTCTATCGGACCCAGCTTGTTAATTTTCTCCTGTTGTGCAAGGAGAACGGTGTTGATCCCCTCTCGGTCATTGGTTCCTACGGCGGCGCCTTCGGCCAGACCCAGTTTATTCCTTCCAGTTTCCGGGAGTATGCAGTGGACTTCGACAAGGACGGCAATCGGGATGTCTGGAACTCGATTCCGGACGTGCTGGCCAGTATCGCCAACTATCTGCGTCGCTATGGCTGGGTGTATCGCGCCCCGATCTATCGGGAAATCGGACCGCGGCTCAAGGACGATCTGCTTCAGCAGGCATACGAGAAGGGACGCAAGGGGTTGGTGCCGATCGCCGATGTTGTCCGCATCCAGGGGGTTGATCTGCCGCCTGCGCCCGGCAATAAAGATGTCACCATTGTCGGCCTGGAGCGCGAAGACGGCGGTATGCGTTATGTGGCCGGCTATCCCAATTTTCAGGCGATCACCGCCTGGAACAATTCAAATCGCTACGCCATGGCGGTGGTCGAGCTTTCCGAAAAATTGCGCTGATCGGTGTCGTCGGGGGCTTCCGGAAGTCATTTGGAAGAGCAACTCTTCTTCATGCAATGCCGGTGCCGTTTGCCAGCGGCTGCTTAGAAGATGAGCCAGGCAATTATCAGGGAAAAGAGCAGGCAGTAAAAAAGCCCTGTCAGGTATTGGAGAGGATCGGCAAAGAGGGTTGGCAGGGTACCGATGGCCAGCATGCCAAAACAGCCGATGCCGGCCCGCACCCTGCGCCGGTCCGTCGCAACGATCTTGCGCCACAGAAGGCCGTGGCTGGAAGAAGGGTCGGTGGTCATGGCGGCAAGCAATTCCGGGCAAAGGGGAGTCATGCGCGATGCTTGCCGTCGGCAAAGAGCGCGATGAAACGGCGCAGCGCGTCCCGGGCTTCAGCCGGGATTTCCGCAAATTGCACCCCGGACTGGCAGACCTGGTCGCCCTCCTGCTGCCGACAATGGATCACCCTGCCCTGCAGGCTGATCAGTTCATCTTCCAGGGCGATCTGCACGACCACCGAGCCACCGGGCGTCATGGCAAAGTGGGTTTCGAGCAAAATACCTCCCTCCGAGACATTGACGGTTCTGCCCATGCCCTCCTGCACGATGGAACCCTCCTCATCCACGCAAAGATAGGTGAGATGAAGGGAATCGTGGCGCGGCTGTTTTCTCCGTTCTTCCGACATAATGGCTGCTCCCCTCAAGCTGGGGACGGGAATGAGTCTTGCCGGCCGGTATGATGGGCCGAATCCGCTGGTTGCTCTCTGTAGCCTAGCCGCGCCGGCTTTCTTCTGTCAAGGGAAAATCGTTGCCGGCTTTATCGGAAAAAAGGGCGCCCCGCAGGGCGCCCGCTGACATGAGAAGGACCGGAGGTTACTTGCCAATGGTCTTGCTGCCGCTGACCAGGTCGTCGACCACGGTCGGATCGGCGAGGGTGGAGGTGTCGCCGAAGTCATCCTGACCGGCCGCGATCTTGCGCAGAATACGGCGCATGATTTTGCCGCTTCGGGTCTTGGGCAGTCCGGGGGAGAACTGGATGATCTCCGGGGTGGCGATGGGCCCGATCTCCTTGCGGACATGGGTGCGCAGGGCCTGGCGCAGCTCATCGGAAGGCTCAACGCCGGCTTTCAGGGAAACGTAGGAGTAAATGGTCTGACCCTTGATCGGATGGGGAGCGCCGACCACCGCCGCCTCGGCCACTGCCTCGTGAGCCACCAGGGCGGACTCGATTTCCGCAGTGCCGAGTCGATGCCCGGAGACGTTGATAACGTCATCGAGCCGGCCCATGATCCAGTAGTAGCCGTCGGCATCGCGCCGGACGCCGTCTTCCGGATCATAGATGCCGGGATAGCGGTCGAAGTAGGTTTTCTTGAACCGCGCCGGATCGCCGAAAACGCCGCGCAGCATGCCGGGCCACGGTTTTTTCACCACCAGGTGGCCGCCCTCGTTGATTCCAACCGCTTTGCCGTGCTCGTCGTAGATGTCGACATCGATGCCGGGCAGAGGCAAGGTGGCGGAGCCGGGTTTGAGCGGGGTGGCGTAGGGCAGGGCCGAGATCATGATGCCGCCGGTCTCCGTCTGCCACCAGGTATCGACGATGGGCAGCTTCGAGCCGCCGATATGGGTGTGATACCACATCCACGCCTCGGGATTGATCGGTTCGCCGACGCTGCCCAGAAGGCGCAGGGAGGTAAGGTCATGCTTCTGCGTCCATTCGACCCCGTCGCGCATCAGGGCGCGGATAACGGTCGGAGCGGTGTAGAAGATGTTGACCTTGAATTTTTCCACCACCTTCCAGAAACGGTCCGGCGCCGGCCAGGAGGGCACCCCTTCGAACATGACGGTGGTGGCGCCGAGGGCGAGCGGTCCGTAGAGAATGTAGGAATGTCCGGTGATCCAGCCGATGTCGGCGGTACACCAGAAAACATCGTCGTCCTTGATGTCGAAGACCCACTGACAGGTGTGGGCCGCGTAAGTGATATAGCCGCCGGTGGTGTGGACCACCCCTTTCGGCTTGCCGGTGCTGCCGCTGGTGTAGAGGATAAAGAGGGTGTCTTCCGCCTCCATGCTCTCCGGCGGGCAGTTGTCGGTGAGTTCAGGCGCGCTCATCTCTTCGTGCCACCAGACGTCGCGGCCCTCTTTCATGGCAATCGCATTGCCGGCCCTTTTGACGACGATGCAGTTTTTGACGCTGTCGCATTCCTCCAGGGCCTCATCGGCATTCGGTTTCAAGGGAATGGTTTTACCGGCTCGCAGCACGGCGTCGGCGGTGATCAGCACCTTGGCCTCGCAGTCCTGGGCCCGGCTGCGCAGGCTGTGGGCGGAAAAGCCGGCAAAGACTACGGAGTGAATGGCCCCGATACGGGCGCAGGCGAGCAGGGAAATGGCCAGTTCGGGGATCATCGGCAGGTAGACGGCAACCCGGTCTCCCTTTTTCACCCCGTGTTTTTTCAGGACATTGGCGAATCGGCATACCTCCCGGTGCAGCATCTGATAGGTGTAGACCCTGACGTCATCTTCCGGCTCTCCCTGAAAGATGATAGCGGCTTTGTTGCGGCGACCGTTGGTCAGATGACGATCAAGACAGTTGGCCGAGATATTCAGCCGACCGCCCTGAAACCATTTGATTTCCGGTTTGTGCAGATCCGCTTCCAGCACCTTGTCCCATTTGTTGTCCCAGGTGATCAGTTCCGCGGCCCGCTCGGCCCAGAAACCATCCGGGTCTTCCATGGAGCGCTGATAGTGAGCCCGGTACTCATCCATGCTCTTGACATGGGCGGTCGCCTGGCCTTCGGCGGGGGGCGGAAAGATGCGATCTTCGGTCATCAGGCTTTCAATTTTGCTTTCTTCTGTGCTCATGGTGCCTCCGTGCGATATGTTTGAAAAACACTGGACTCGTGACTGACAGAGATATCTCCCGCCACCGGAAGGTGTTCTGACGCCTTGGGTATGGCGGCAGCGGGGAACGAGTTGTGCGTGACAGCGTGGGCGAGGAAAAATCGTCAGTACTCTTACTGAAGGTAAACCTACCTAAAAAAACCCTCACTTGATACCCAATAGCCGCGGGCAAGGTCAAGAAAAAAAAGACGCGCTGTATTTTTTTTTGTGTTGCGAATGATTCTTCATGTTGACGAACAGTCCTGTTCCTGTCAAGGAGATTTTTTCATTGCGTCGCCATCCGGCATGGTCACGACTGCGGTGCTGTGGTAGACTGAGTCCGCAAGAGATCGGAAGGGCAGCGCCTCGCTGCTGCCCGGGTGAGGAGGAGCACATGCGGATACCGGCAGTCGCAGTGATGAGACGGATTCTGACAACAGTGGGTCGGCTGGGCTGGGTGCTGCTGCTTTTTTTAGTAGTGGCGCCGGTCTCCGCCTTTCCGGCCGCGGAACAGGAATGTGACGGCAGCCGGCGGGCGGTTTTTTTTCAGGACGATTGCGGCCAGGCAGAACTGCAACAAAGTATTGACAGAAGCATTGTTTTTCTGAGTACAATCGATCAGGATCGTCAGTTCCAACTCTGTGGCCGCACATATTCTGCCGCCCGGCTGCGCGCCGGGCTTGAACTGTTTTCGCGAAAGGTGGTCGCGGCCCCCGATCCCGTGCAGGGCCAGCGCTTTCTCCTGGAAAATTTCATTGTCTGTCGGGCGACCGGGACGGATGGCGTCGGCGCCATGCTGATCACCGGCTACTATGAGCCGTTGCTGGCCGGCAGCCTGGAGAAAAGACCGCCCTATCTCTATCCGCTCTATCGGCCGCCAGCGGATCTGGTGACACGGCGGACGGCGAACGGAGAGGTGGCAGTGGGCCGGATGGGGGGCGGGAAACTGCTGCCCTACTGGAGCCGGGCGGAAATCGAGGGGGGCCGGCTGCCGCCCGGCCACGAGATTCTCTATCTTGCCGATCCGCTCGATGCGTTCATCCTGCATGTCCAGGGCTCCGGCCGGGTGCGACTGCCGGATGGCACCATCCGGCCGGTCCGCTACGCGGCAAACAACGGCTGGCCCTATCGCAGTATCGGCCGCGAGCTGGTCGAGCGAGGCGCCATGAGTCTTGACGAGGTGACTCTGCCGCGGATCATCGACTATCTGCGGGATCATCCGGAGGAGCGGGAGGCGGTGCTGCATGCCAATGGCCGCTATATTTTTTTCACGTTGGGGGAGGCGGCAACCGGCGACTCCGGGGCCGGGCCGGTCGGCAGCATGGGGCAACCCCTGACCGCCGGCCGTTCGGTGGCGCTTGATCCGAAGTGTTTTCCCGGCCCCATGATCGGCTTTCTGGAAACCGAGCTGCCCCGTTTCGACGACCAGGGCAGGTTGATCGGCTGGCGCAGGGTGCATCGTTTTGTCGTCAATCAGGACAGCGGCGCCGCCATCCGCGGGCCGGGCCGGGCCGATTTTTTTCTCGGTCATGGACGCGATGCGGAGCTGGCGGCGGGGGTGATGAAGCAACCCGGCACCCTCTCTTTTTTTCTTTTACGGCAGGAGGGCGACCGTGCCCGACCGACCGACAAGTGAGGATAGACAATGAAACAGCCGGAAATCGATTACTGGATCGCCTCCATGCTGGAGGCCTATAGCAATGTTTCCGATCTCAACATCACGGTGGGCAAGTCGCTGCAGGTGGAGACCTCCGGGGTCCTGAGTCCGGTGCAGGTTGAGCCGGAGGTGCCGGAAATCACCCCCTTTCAGGCCGAGGTCTTCGCCCTCAACCTGATCGGCGGCAACAAACGGCTGCTCAAGGATCTCGCCCACACCGGCTCCTGTGACCTTTCCTACTGGCTGGAGAAGAAGGCCCGTTTCAGGGTCAACGTCTTTTCCCAGAAAAACAATATCTCCACCGTGCTGCGTAAGCTGCCCACCGAGATCCCCACCATCAGCGGCCTCAATCTGCCGACGGTGATGAACCGGATGTCGGATGAGTTGAACGGCCTCATCCTCGTCACCGGCGCCACCGGCTCCGGTAAATCGACCACCCTGGCGGCCCTGCTCAACAAGATCAACCATGAGCGGGCGGTGCACGTCGTTACCCTGGAAGATCCCATCGAATTTGTCCATCCCCATCTGAAGGCGACCTTTAACCAGCGGGAGCAGGGCAACGATTTCGATACCTTTGCCAACGGTCTGCGCGCCGCCCTCCGTCAGGCGCCCAAGGTCATTCTTGTCGGCGAGATGCGCGACCGGGAGACGATGGAGATCGGCCTGACCGCCTCCGAAACCGGTCACCTCGTGCTCAGCACCCTGCACACGGTGGACGCCGGCTCCACCATCAACCGCTGCCTCGGCATGTTCGAGCATGACGA
>CAZUZJ010000122.1:0-7745 GCA_964624225.1 uncultured Desulfobulbia bacterium
GCAGCCCAGCGCCATGTCCACCGCCATGGCATTCTCAAAGGCCTCCCGGGTGGCGATATCCCGCGGCCGGATGTCCTCGTGAAAGAGATTCATTACCGCCATGCCGGCCTGCTTGGCCAGCCGGATCCGGGCCGCGGCCACCGCCGGGATGGTCCCGTTGCCCGGCAACCCCAGTCCCAGGGCCTCGGTCAGGCAGTTCATGGAGTTGGCGGTAAACATGCCGGAGCAGGAGCCACAGCTCGGACAGGCGGCATCCTCCAGCTCTTCCAGCTCCTCAAGGGTCATGGTCTTGGCCTTGACCCTGCCGACACCTTCAAAGACACTGACGAGATGGACGTCCCGCCCCTGAAAACGGCCGGTCAGCATTGGCCCGCCACTCACCATGATGGCCGGGATATTGAGGCGCAGCATGGCCATCAGCATACCCGGCACCACCTTGTCGCAGTTGGGGACCAGCACCATGGCGTCGAAAGGATGCGCCTGCCCCATGATTTCCACCGAATCAGCGATGATCTCCCGACTGGCCAGTGAATATTTCATCCCCTGATGGTTCATGGCAATGCCGTCGCAAACGCCGATGGTGGCGAATGCGATCGGGGTGCCGCCCGCCATCCTAACTCCGGCCTTAACCGCGTCAACAATTTTATCGAGATGGATGTGACCGGGGATGATTTCGTTGTGGGCGTGGCCGATACCGATCAGAGGCCGCCGTATCTCCTCGTTGGTGTAGCCCATCGCCTTGAACAGAGACCGATGGGGTGCTCGTTCCAAACCTTTTTTCGCCGCATCACTTCGCATAGCTTTTTCCTCGGCCGGCGTTTCCGGTGCGGCAACGCCCGCCCATAATAAATTTCAGAAATAACGAACAATTACCTGGAAAGAGTCTGCCGGCAACGTCGAAACCAGCGGCAGAGACTGTTCAAACCGTAGAACCTACCGTCTCCCAATAAAGCGTGTCAAGGCAAAACTTTCTCTTGCCAAGTCGGGCCGATTGTTTTTAAGTGGAGAAGTTTCTTATTTTGATTCCGATACATTATGATAAAATCGTATGAAATACCTCTTCGGACCCGTCAACTCCCGCCGTCTCGGCCTGTCGCTCGGCATTGATCTCGTCCCCCCGAAAGTATGCAATTTCAACTGTATCTACTGTGAAGTCGGTCCAACCACTCTTTTTACCTGTAACCGACAGGAGTACTCGCCGACCGCGGCCATCATCGCCGAGATTGACGCCTTTCTCGCCAGCGCCGATCCGCGGCGGCCGGTTGATGTCTTCACCCTGACCGGCAGCGGCGAACCGACCCTGCACAGCGGTCTGGCTGATATCATTGGCCACATCAAGAAAAGAACGGACAAGCCGGTAGCGGTGCTCACCAACGGTTCCCTGCTCCACCTCGCAGAGGTGCGTTCCGCGCTCTACCAGGCAGACATCGTTATCCCATCGCTGGATGCGGCCCGGGAGGAGAGTTTCCGCAAGGTCAACCGGCCGGCCCCCTGCAGCCGGCTGGAGGAGATCATTGCCGGACTCGCCCTTTTCTGCGCCGAGTTTACCGGTGAACTCTGGCTGGAGGTGCTGCTGGTCAAGGGGATCAACGACACCGATGCAGACATCGCCGCCCTGCGGAGCGCCATGGGGCGCATCAAACCGGCCCGAATCCAGCTCAACACCGTGGCACGACCGCCGCTCGAATCATTCGCCCGGCCGCTCTCGGAACAAGAACTTAACGAAATCGGGCGCCGGCTGCCCGGCACCGTGGAAATCATTGCTGATTTTCGCGGCCGGACACGATCAGACGTCCAGACAGCCCGGGAAACCGAGCTGCTCGAAATGCTCAAAAGAAGACCCTGCACCGAAACGGATATCTGCGAGGCCCTTAATCTCGACCACGAGTCAACCGCGCAACTCATCCAGCGGATGAGCGCGAGCGGACAGCTTGTCCAGACGGTGCACCGGGGGAAAATCTACTACCAGACATCGCAGGCAGCGTGACCACGGCAAGATCCGCCAAGTCCTCGCAGAACCGGAATAACGCTCTTCTGCCATACCACATTTCCAAGGAACACAATGAACGACGCCAAGAACACCGAAACACCCATTGAAGAGTCGACGGAAAAACCTGTCGAGAAAAAGACTCCCGCCAAAAAGAGCCGCTCACGCCGGAAAAAACCGGCGGCAAAGAGCCAGTCCGCGGCACCTGTTAAGGAAAAGGAAACAGCCAGCGAGCCTGATCAGGATGACTTCGATGAGGAGGTGATCGGCGGAAAAACCGACTCGGCGGTTTCTCTGAAACTGCTGATCAACTCCGAGGAACCGGAAGAGGCGCGCATCGCCCTGCTCGAAAACGGCAAACTGGAATCCTTTCATCTGGAGACCCTGTCCCAGGCCCAGACCAAGGGCAATATCTACAAGGGGATCATCACCGCAATCGAGCCGAACCTGCAGGCGGTGTTCGTTGACCTCGGCATTGAGCGCAACGGTTTTCTCCCCTTCGGCGACATCCATCCCGAATATTACTGCAGGGACGTTTCACCCGACACCCACTGGAAGGATCTGAAGATCCAGGAGGTGATCCGCAAGGGGCAGGAGGTGCTGGTCGAGGTGGTGAAAGAGGCTACCGGCAACAAGGGGGCCGGTCTCACCACCTACCTCTCCATGCCCGGCCGCTATGTCGTCCTCATGCCCGGCAGCGACAGCCACGGCATCTCGCGCAAGATCGAGGACGAGGAAGTACGGCGCAAACTGCGGGAACTCGTCGAATCGGCTAACCTGCCCGAAGAGATCGGCTATATCGTCCGCACTGCCAGCATGGATGTCACCAAGACCGCCCTGATCCAGGACATCCGTTATCAGCTCAACCTCTGGAAGGAGATCAAGAAACGGGGCCAAAGCCTGACAGCACCGGCGCTGATCTATAAAGAACAGGATGTCACCTCCCGTTTTCTCCGCGACCATTTCACCGCGGATATCAAGGAGATCCTCGTTGACAACCAGAACACCTACGACCAGGTCGTCAACTTCCTCAAACTCCTGCCGGCCCGGCAGCAGTCGGCCAAGGTCAAGATGCACAAGGGCAATCGTCCCATCTTCAACCTCCATCAGGTCGAGGAGCAGATTGAACAGGTCTACCACCCCACCGTCAATCTTCCGTCCGGCGGCTCCATCGTCATCAACCCCACCGAGGCCCTGGTAGCCATTGACGTCAATTCGGGTCGCACTTCGAAGGACAAGAACTTCGAGGAAACCATCTTTCTCGCCAACATGGAGGCGGCCGAGGAAATGGCGCGCCAGCTGCGGCTGCGCGACCTCGGTGGTCTGATCGTCGTCGACTTCATCGACATGCGCGACAAAAAGCACATCCGCGAGGTGGAAAAGCAGGTAAAAAACTGCATGAAACGGGACAAGGCCAAGGTGGACATGAGCCGCATCTCCAAGTTCGGCCTCATGCAGATCTCCCGGCAACGGCTCGGTCCGCCGGTCCAGAAGGGCAGTTACAACATCTGCACCCACTGCCAGGGCCTCGGCATGGTGCGCTCGGTGGAAACCATGGCCCTTTCCCTGCTGCGCCGCATCCACACCGGCGCAATCAAAAAAACCACCGACAGGATCACCTGCCGTTTCCCCCCGGCCATCGCCCAGTATCTCCTGAACCAGAAACGGGCGGACCTGCTGGAGCTGGAGCAGGCCTACAAGGTGACCATCCACATCATTGCTGACCCGGACATGACGCCGAGCCAGGCGGAAATCGATTTCCGGCGGGCAGCGGAAGAGCCCGTGGCCGCTTCCTGATCCTCAGCGCAGGCGGAGAACAGACCGATCTGTTCTCCGCTTCCTCCCGCACCCGCCCGCTCCCATTTTTTTTGCGGATGCAATACGCGATACAGGCGGCAACAGCGCAGTGCGACAATTTGCCTCATTGTAAAATTTTGTGTCTCAGGTTTGAATTTCGACTGACAAGTTGACCCGTAGCGAAATGATAAACCAGTGAGGCCGAAATACCATGAAGACCCCCATCCTGCGCCGTCACGGCACGGCGTTGTTTTTTGCCCTGAGTATCCTGCCCCCCCTTATCCTTGCCGTGACCGCGTCCGCCAAGGTCAGTGGGCCATGCGCCAACTGCCACACCATGCATAACTCCCAGGATGGCGGCGCGCTGGTGCACAGTGGCGCCGGCGTTGGCTGGAACGCCGACGGGGTGCTGAACGGCGGCACTATGTCAACCACCCCGGTGGGCAGCCTGCTCGTTGCCGACTGCATCGGCTGCCATTCCTCAACCACCGATCAGACCATCATTGATCTGGGCGGCAGCCGGGTTCCCATTGTCTTTAATATCACCGCCGACTATCCGGTCAACGCCCTGGCCGGCGGCAATTTCCAGAAGGTAGCCCAGGGGCCGGAGTTTCACGGCTACGGTCACAACGTCTACGGCATCGCCGCCCATGACATCAAACTGAACGCAGCGCCCGGCAATACCCGCTGCAGCGGCGTTGCCAGCTCCTGCCACAATACCCTTGCCGCTGCCCCCAGTGGCCAGAACTATGACCGGGGCGGCTGCCAGGGCTGCCATTACAATGTCTACCACCACACGGACAACGGTCAGTACCGTTTCCTCAACTCCCACGACGAACCGCAGGGTGCCTATGTCACCGGCATCGAGCATGGTGACTGGGAGCATCCGGCAACCACCGGTCCGACCAACCACAACATGTACAAGGGCTACGACAAGACCCAGGCCGGCGGCCAGGGCCAGGGCGGAGGAGACGGAATAGTACTGAAAACCAGCCACAGCATCTCAAGCTACTGCGCCGGCTGCCACAACGCCTTTCACAATAACGACGGCACCGGTACCGCGGTCTGGCTGCGCCACCCCACCGACATCGCCCTGCCGATCACCGGCGAGTATGCCCAGTACAATCCGGTGACGAACTACGAAGTGCAGTCGCCGGTGGCCTGGATCGACCCGGCCAATCCGCAACGCGATGAGGCCATCGTCATGTGCCTGTCCTGCCACCGGGTCCACGGCTCGGAGCACGCCGATATTCTCCGCTGGGACTACAGCAAAATGGTGGCCGCCGACGCCGGCGACGCAGCGGGCGACGGCTGCTTTGTCTGCCATACGACCAAGGACGACTGATCCCGTAATATCCGCGCGCCAGCTGCCCGCGGCCAAACAAAAAAAAACCGATTGCCGCTCACGTTGCGGCAATCGGTTTTTTTTGTTGTTATTCCCAGCTGCCGATATCAGCGTTTTCCTTTTCGCCGCCCTCCCGGTTATCAGCCCCCAGCGAAACAATCTCGATCTCGCTTTGTTCACCGGGGTTGCGATACTGGTAGGGATTGTCCCACGGATCGTTCGGCACCCCTTTTTTAAGATAGGGACCGTCCCACTTGTCCTCACCGGGATTGATGACCAGCGCCTCCAGTCCCTCATCCTGGGAAGGATAGTGGCCGATATCGAGCCGGTAGGCATCCAGGGAGGCCATCAGCATGCCGATCTGGGTCTTGGCGGTTTTCTGCTTGGCGGTCCCCAGCTTCTTGAACATCGCCGGCCCGACCAGCGAGGCAAGCAGCCCGAGAATAACCATGACAATCATCAGTTCCATCAACGAAAACCCCCGGCAGCAGCGCAGCAGTCCGCTGGTTTTGCTTCGGGAGCCTTTTTTCACCTCATTCAACTCCATACCATCCTCCTTGCCAGTTCATGGGAAACGAGTCGAAGACATCCTAGCCCACATTAATTTCTTTTGCCAGCCCGATTCATTTCTCCCCTGTTCTGCCCTGCCGCTGATAGCGCTGCACCGCCCGATTGTGTTCCTCCAGGGTCCGAGAAAAAACATGGCTGTTGGTGCCGTCATTCTTGGCGACAAAATAGAGGGCATCACTCTTTGCCGGCGCCAGGACAGCAGCCAGGGACTCCCGGCCCGGATTGGCGATGGGGCCGACGGGCAGGCCGGGCACGGTATAGGTATTGTAGGGCGTCGGGGTCAGCAGATCCTCCCGGGTAATATTGCCGGTAAAATTGACCATCCCGTAAATGACGGTCGGGTCTGCCTGGAGTTTCATCCTGTCCTGCAACCGATTGTAAAACACCGCGGCGACAAGAGGTCGCTCCTCGGCCAAGGCCGTTTCTTTTTCTACAATGGAGGCCAGAATGACGATCTCATGCCGGCTCAGGCCGTTGGCCGGTGACGATTTGTCAGCGTGGCGGCGAACGGTTTCGACGTACACCCGCTCAAATCGCTCGACCATCATGGCAAGAACGGCGTCAAGGCTCTGGCCGCGGGTCAGATGATAGGTATCCGGGAAAAGATACCCCTCCAGGGAGGGAACGGCAAGACCAAATGAACTGATCAGCTCAGGGTCGCGGATCCGTTTGAGGACCAGATCCCGGTCATAATCGAATCCGTCGGCCAGCAGCTCGGCAATCTGGTAAGTCGTGGCGCCCTCCGGCACGGTAAGGGGGCGGTAGTGGACTTCCCCTGCCGCCAGTTTGGCTATAATCTGGCGATGGGTCAACTCCGGAGGGAAGAGATACTCCCCGGCCTGCATCCTGGCGGCTGCCCCGGAGAGACGGGCAAGAATGGCGAAACGGATGTCATCGTCAATGATCTGCGCCCCGACCAGCGCCTTTTTCACCCCGGCAAAGCCGCTGCCCGGCGGGATGAAGGCCAGGCGCGCCTCCTCATTCTCTCCATGCGGACGGGCGGTGGCATAGAGCTGCAACCAGACGAGAAAAAGCGCCCCGAGCAGGGCGCCCGCCCCCACCGCCAGCAGCCATTTGCGCAGGGGGAAACGCCGGCGCCGGTTGTCATCCGGCTTGCCCGCGGGCGGAAGCGCCCCCCCCGTCTCCTGCTGCTCGTCCGTCATCGATCTCCGACAAATTCGAAGGTTAAAAAATCTTGTTCAACAACTGGTTGACGTTTTTCACCGGCACGAAGGTGATCTGATCCCGCAGGTCCTTGGGAATTTCCGTCAGATCGGTCTTGTTCTGATCCGGGATGATCACCGTGGTGATTTTGGCCCGCAGGGCAGCCAGCGCCTTCTCCTTCAAGCCGCCGATGGGCAGCACCCGGCCGCGCAGGGTCACCTCGCCGGTCATGGCCACATCCTGCCGCACCTTTTTGCCGGTCATAGCCGAATAAAGGGCGGCAACGATGGTAACCCCGGCGGACGGGCCGTCCTTGGGGATGGCGCCGGCCGGTACATGAACATGGACATCGAGATCCTCGAAAAAGTTCTCCGCCATACCAAGAGAGGGCAGCCGCGAGCGGCAGATGGTCATCGCCGCCTGGGCCGACTCCTTCATCACCTCGCCCAGCTGACCGGTCAGGGTCAGGCCACCCTTGCCCTTGAGCAACGACACCTCAACATAGAGAATCTCACCGCCGACCTCGGTCCAGGCCAGACCGGTGGCCAGACCGGGCTGATCGATGGTATCGATCTCCGCCTCGGGTTGAAAGCGGGGCGGGCCGAGGTACTTGCCGATCGTCCGCGGGGTGATGGCATAGGGGCCCTTACCGCCTTCAGCAATACGGTGCGCCACCTTGCGGCAGACCTTGCCGATCTCCCGCTCAAGATTGCGCAGTCCCGCCTCCTTGGTGTAGTGCGTGATGATCTGGGTCAGTGACTCGTCATCAAGGATAATCTGTTTTTCCTGGATGCCGTTTTCCCTGATCTGGCGCGGCAGCAAATAGCGGCGGGCAATAACCAGCTTTTCCTCCAGTGTGTAGCCGGACAGGCGGATCACCTC
>CAZUZJ010000123.1:0-7617 GCA_964624225.1 uncultured Desulfobulbia bacterium
CCAGTTCACTGCCATGCAGCAATGCACACACAAGACCTTTCCCGCCATGAGGCGCAACTAATTTAGCCATTTGCTTCCGTCTCCTTTAATTGTAGTTAAAGTCAGATATGTCCTCTAACAGAAATGAACCCTTATTCATTTTTAGACACATTTATATAAATTGGGGCTGGATGATTGTCAAGAAAAAAAAATGAAGGGAAAAGAATGGAGGTCGCCGCCAAGGCGATGGAAAATGAACGCAGCTAGAGTGGGGCGGTCAAGGGGTGACCGCTTCAGAGGAAGATGACGCCGCGAAAAGCCGCCTGCTAGACCTTTTCGTCAAACAGCAGACCGATAAGATCCCGCAGCTTTTCTTTGAGTTTCAGCACCTCTTCGGAGGGAAACTGTTTAATCACCTCATCGGTTTTCTTATCCCGCAGCTGGCTGACGATGCTTTTTGACTCCAGATCCTTGTACAGACCAAAACGGAACGTGCTGCCGATGGATTCGAGACGCTTATTGATATCCTGCACCGCCTCTTCCAGATCCTCCCGGGACAGCTCTTTCTCCTTTTTCGCCTCTTTTTCAGCCTTCCCGCGCAGCGCCTGATCGTTGAGTTTGACCGTCACCCCCTCACTGCTTTCCGGCACGGGCTGCACCTGCGGCTTTACCGCGTCTTCCATTTCAACCGTTGATACGGTCGGCACGCCATACGTTTTAACATCAGTCGTTACGTTGACATCCATGACACCCTCCAGCGCATAGTGATCTTATGCCTTGTTGCTGAGATATTTTGGTGGCGGCCCCGCCCCCTGCTCGAGACGATATCCCTTGAGGACGGTCTTTCCCCGGCGCAATCCGTTCAGCTCCCGGCGAAGCGCCGCCAGTCGCCCGTCCACCTGACTTCTGAGGGTTTCCTCATCATGGAGAATTTCCCGCATCAGGGTTTGCACCCGGGCGGCCGCCCGACCCGCTCCATCCAGCAGAGTCGGATCAAAATGTTCCAATCTTTGCTGCAAACGGGAAAAGGCCCGCTGCCGTTTCTCGGTCCACTCCTGCACGTTGCCGAGCCGCCCTTCGACAAGAAGGGCGGCGTGCTGGCGCTGCAAGGCGGCAAATTCCTCCAGGGCGGCAATCAGCTCTCCCTCTTGTCCGTCATCCACCTTCACCTCCACCACGTTTCGGCTAAATGGAGAAAGAAACCCCGGAGGAGAGCGTACCCTTCCGCTCAGCCTCTCCGGTCATGTTGGCAGACGCTCCGCCGTAGGCATCCAGGGCGCCGGCATCCTTTCTTTCCAGTTCCGCCATGGCGGTTTCTTCCCAGATCTCCTTCAACCTCCTGATATAACTGATGGTCTGTCGCACGATCTGTTCGTCATTGTTCGCCGAGGCCTTGGGCAGCTCCAGCAGAATCGCACTATAGAGCCCGCGCAGGAAAAGGGCGGCATCGGATCCGTCATCTTCCTTGACCGAGGCATTAAGTTCGGTGATGATGGCAATGGCCTTGCCGAGATTTTCTCCCTTGAGCTGCGGATTGCTTTTCTCAATGCCGATCAGCGCCATGTCAAGATGAATCAGGGCGCGCTCGTACATGAGGTGGATAAGCTTGACCGGATGAATTTTTGACTGGCCTTCGGTTTGCCGGTAGGCGTTGCGGGCTTTGGCTGCATTCATGCTTCTCTCCTCTGTGGACCACTCTTCATCAGACACCATCTGCCGTTACTTGTCACCGCCGCCCCATGCCTTGGCGATGCTGTCAAACTGATTGGCAAGATAACCGGACAGCGATGTCATCTGGTTCATGTAGCGATCCAACTCGATAAATTGTTTGGTCAGCAGTTCGTATTTTTTGTCCAGCCGATTCGTTTCCTGCTCAATCTTCAATTCCAGGTCGGCAATGCGGGCCTGGGCCGAACTCTTCTCGCCCTCGATCTGGCCGTTTTCTCCGGTGATGTAGCGTAACTGATCGTTGACCCTGTCGGCAAATCCCTCGATATTGCCGTCGCTGTCACCCAGAAAAAAGGCGCTGACACCGTCGGGGTTGTCCGTCAGGGCCTGGTCGAACATTTCATCATTTAAGGAAATGGAGCCATCGCGATTGAACTCCAGCCCGAGATCAAAGAGGGAACGGATAGCGCCGGTCCCGTCCGCCTGCACGGTGGAGGTCATCACCCGTTGCAGGGTATAGGGCAGATCCCGCACCGTGGTCCGGGCCAGCACGCCGAACTCCTCTGTTTCGCTGTCGTAACCGGTGGTCGTTTTCATCTCGGTCAGCGCGGCATTGTAGGCGGCAACCAGACTGTCAACCATCTCCCGGATTGCTTCATTGTTTTTACTGATGGTGACGGTGGCGCTCCCCGCTCCTTCCAGATTAATGGTCAGACCGGAGACGACATCGGAGACCGCATTGGTCTGACGCTGATAGTTGATGCCATCCACCGCGAACTGGGCATTAAGCGACGCGCCGCCCGCTCCCTCCTGCTCGGCCATCACCATATCCGGCAACTGGGAGAGAAAGGAGATGCGGCCATCCTCGCCGGTGCTGCCTGATTGCAGGCTCAGTCGGTAGGGGGTGGCGGCATCGCCGTCATTGATCACCTTCGCGGTGACCCCGGCATTATCGGCAGCGCCGTTGATGAGATCAGCGAGCCCGGCCAGGGTGGTGTCGGCGGCCACGGCAATGGAGACCACGTCGCCGTCGCCCACCTTGTAGAACAAGGTCTTGTCCGGCGCGGCAAAATCGAGATCAGCCAGGGTCTCGCTGATCGCCACCCGATTGGCCTCGCCGGTGCCGCCGGCGACATCGCTTCTGATCCGCAGGAATGTCTCACCATTGAGTTCATAGGTTTCGGCGGTGACGAGCCGGCCATTATCGCCGCCGCCGACGTTATCGACATGGCTGTTGATGGCGCTCACCAGGTCGTTCATCGTCATGTCGCCGGCAATGGCCAGCGACATGGTATCCGCGCCGGCAAAGGTGATGTCGAGCGTTTCCCCGGCCCGGGCGACGATATCGACGGCCGGATCAGCGACTCCGCTGCCGGACTCGACGCTCACCGGCACATGGACGCTGGTGTCCGTATCCGCCGTGCCGGCGGAGGACAGCCAGGAACTGCGGGAGGCCACTTTGGTGACATCAAGCGACAGGGTTTGGGCCGTGGTGCCGTCCAGCACCGTTGCTTTGGCGACCTGTTCATCGGAACTGGTGACGGTGCGGCCGAGAAAGGAGCCGGACAGGGAAAGATTGAGGGCCGCACTCTTCAGGGACAGCAGCTTGCTGTTGACCGTGGAAAGACCGGTCAAGCGGTTTTCAAATCTGGTGATTTCGGTCTGCTTGCGATTGACGACCTGCTGATCGATTTCACGCAGATCCTCAAGCATGCCCTGCAGATCGATCCCTGACCCGATCCCAAGCGTTGTGATTGCACCAGCCATATCTGCCTCCCCGTGAATGCCGACAGCCGTCCGTCGCCTTTTTTCTACAGTATACTATCGACATCCGGGCCGGAGAACTTGAATTTTTTTTACCGATCACCCACCGGCCAGCGCTCCTCTCTTTACCAGGAGCGCGCCACGAAAAAGGGGTGACGGCCACATCGCCGCCACCCCTGTTGAGGTTTCCATCAACTCCCGTTGCAACGCTGCACCGTGCACACGTTTCAACGTTTTTCAACCACCCATTATCCCTGCAGCAGGCTCAGCACGTTCTGGGCGCTGGCATTGGCCTGGGCCATGGCAAAGGTGCTGGCCTGGGTCAGAATCTGCATCCTGGAGAAGTTCGCCGACTCCTCGGCAAAATCAACGTCGCGGATCGCCGATTCAGCGGCCGAGATGTTGACCCGGGTGACCGAGACGTTGGAGATGGTCGCGGTCAACTGGTTCTGGACGGAACCGAGGTCGGAGCGCACCTTGTCGAGATCCTTCAGGGCCGAATCCGCCACCGTGATGGCGATCTGGGCGTCTTCCTGGGTGAGTACGTTGAGGCTGGACAGCCGGTTGGTCTCGGTGTCCGCCACCTTGGTACCCGAGGCGCCGCCGGCATTGGCGGCCAGGGTGGAACCGGAAGCAATGACCGAATCCTTCGCGATAGTCATATCATTCGCCAGGGTCTGATCCCCGGTGGTGACATAATCACGCTCAAGGGTTGTTCCGGCGGTAATGGTCACGGTACTGCCGCCAGCATCCAGCACGTTCATGTCATTGGTCAGCACCGTTCCCTGGGCCAGGGTACTGCCGCTTTTCAGAATAGATCCGGCTGCCAGACTGACCGCATTCTGTGCCGTCAGGGTGCTGGCGGCGGCGGTCACGACGTTGCCGCCCAAGGTGGAACCGGCGGCCAGGGTACTGGCCGTGGCAATGGTGGAGCCTGACTCGAGGGCCGTTGCCTGGGTGGTAGTCAACGCAGCGGTGGTCGTGACATTCCCGCCGACCTGACTGCCGGCAAGCAGGGTTGAGCCAGTCGCCTCGATCGTGCTTCCAGCCTTGACGGTCATATCCTGGGTCAATGTCGTGTTGCCGGCAGTGACCAGATCCACGCCAAAATAGGAACCGGTATTCAGGGTGCTGCTGTTATTAAGAACAGTGCCATGGGCCACGACCATATCGGCGCTCAGGGTCACGGCAGAGGCGGCCAGGGTCGTATCCGCGTTGAGCACGGTGCCGGCCTTGATCGTGTCGCCATTGCTATCGACAAGATCCTGGGTGACAACGGTGCCGGCCGCCAGGGTGGAGCTTGCCGCCAGGGTGGATCCCGCGGTCAGCAGGGCCGCGCCGGTGGTGGTGTAAGTGGCGGCGGAGGTGGTGAACTTGCCGCCCAGCACCGAGCCGGACTCAATGGTCGATGTGCCGCCGATGGTGGAACCGGCCTTGATGACGGAATCATAGGTGCCGGAAATATTGGCGGTAAAGTTGGTATCACCGACCGGATTGCCGCCGATGGTGGTGCCGGCCGCCAAGGTACTTGCCGTGGCGATGGTGGAGCCGGCCGCCAGGGTGGAGTCTATAATGGTGCTCATGGCACTGGAGGTGGTGACATTGGTGGTGAAGTCGGTGGCCGATCCGCCGGCCAGGTCTGTTACCAGCAGCTCGTTGGCGCCATACTGGGTCAACTGGATATGCCCGAAGGTGCTCATGTTGGAGCCGGCCAGTACAGTGCCGGTGCCGCCGGTGACGGAGATCGCCCGGCCGTCGGTGGAGGTCAGGGTCAGCTTGCCGTCTGCACTGGTGCTGGCAACGACACCGTGATCAGCGGTTTTATTGTTGATCGCCTTGACCAGAGCGCCGTCCGCATCATTATCGCTGACCGTTACCGCGCCGATGGAGACGCCGTTGATGGCGAAATCAGAACCGGTGGAGCCGGCGGCCACTGCGCTGGCGCTGGTGGACTCAACCACCGCCTTGGCGGAGACGCCGAGCACGTCGGAAAGTTTATTGATGGCATCCTGCAGGGCGCCCATGCTGTTTTCCCGGCTGTTGTTCGCCTTGATGTCAACCGCTTCAACGCTGAAGGCCTTGCTCTGCAGGTTGCTGTAGATGGAAAGCTGAACCGTGCCGCCCGACGAGTTGGTCAGTGACAGATTACCGGAGGTGACGTGGCCGATCTTGTTCGATTCCGAGGAGCCGATGGAGATGGAGACCGTCTCGCCGGAGTAGGCGCCGACCTGGAACTTCTTGTTGGTGAAGTTGCCGGAGAGCAGCTTCTGGTTGTTGAACGAGGTGGTGCGGGCGATCATGTCAAGCTCTTCCAGCAGCTTGGTGATGTCCGACTGGATCGCCTTCCGGGACTCGGTGGTCTGTCCGTCCTGGGCGGCCTGAATCGCCTTGGTTTTGATGGTGTTGACGATGTTGATGGACTCTTCCAGGGCGCCGTCAGCGGTCTGCACCATGGCGATACCGTCGTTGGCGTTTCTGATGGCCTGGCCGAGACCAAGGGCCTGGGACTTCAACGAGTCGGCAATGGCCATGCCCGAAGCATCATCGGCGGCGCGGTTGATGCGCAGACCGGATGAGAGCTTCTCCAGGGATGACGACAACGCGTTGTCGTTTTTCACCATGTTTTTGTGGGCACTGAGGGCTGCGATGTTGGTGTTGATACGTAATGCCATGATTTTTCCTCCATGAGAGTGAGAGTGGGAATCCTTTCCCGTGTGTTACGTGAAAAAGCTGTAAAGCTGACATCCTGAAGATTTTTTATCGCGGAATCACCACCTCCTTCTGTTTTCTTTGTAACCGTAAAGTCGTCTTCACTGTGCTTATCGGCCCATCTCCTCTTCTCTTGAATTTTTTTTCCCCTCACGCAAAAACAGATAAAAACCTTTACAAGAGCCGGCCTGCACGCAACAATACACTACAGACGGGTATATTTATTGCAGATAAAATCCACCACACATCACCACCATGTCTGCCGGCACCGGAAAACACAAATGAAAAAAAAACAAAACCACCACCGCTCCGCGGCCGGACCACAGGCCGGAACACGGCAACTGACGGCATCCGCCATCATAACGCAGTTGCAGAACGCCGTAGCATTGCAAAACAGAGGAGAATTTTCCCGGGCAGGAAAAATTTACCGGGAGGTACTGGCAACAGATCCCACCAATCAGGATGCCCTGCACCTGAGCGGTCTGATCGCCATTCATGATCAAAAATTTGACACTGCCAGAGAATTCATCAACCGGGCCATTGCCAGGGCGCCGAACATCGCAGTTTTTCACATCAGCCTCGGTGCGGCCCTGGCCGGTCTGAACGACTATGCGGGCGCGGCGGACGCCTTCCGCCGCGCCCTCCTCCTTGATCAGGACAACACTGAGGCACTGTTTCAGCTTGGCAATCTCCACAAGAACCATGGCAAATTCACGGAAGCCCAATCCTGCTACCAGCAGGTTCTGCGCCAGCTACCGAACCATGTCGCCACATTGAACAATCTCGGCAACATCCATAAGGATCTCGGCAGATTCACCGAGGCCATCGCCTGCTACCGCCAGGCCATTGCCGCCGATCCCACGGTTGCCGATCTCTACATTAATCTGGGCAATGCTTACAAGGATATGCTGATGCCGCAGGAGGCGATCAACAGCTATCTGCGGGCCATCGAGGTCCGCCCCGACTTTCCGGATCCCTACAACAATATCGGCTATGTCCTCCAGCATACCGGCAAACTGCACGATGCCCTCGCGTATTATCAAAAGGCCCTGGCCATTCAGCCCGATCTGCCCGAGGTCTACCATAATCTCGGCAACGTCCACAAGGACATGGGGCAGTTTCCGGAGGCGATTGCCGCCTATCGCAAAGCGGTCGAATTGCGGCCGGATTTCGTCAACGCCCACACCAACATCCTCTTTGCCATGAACTATGACGAAAAGGCCCACCCCGCAACAATGCTCCGCGAGGCACAACACTGGTGGGCGCAGCAGGCGGCGCATCTGGCTGATCGCTATCACCTGACCAACGAGCCAGATCCGGACCGCCGGCTGCGCATCGGGTACGTCTCACCCGATTTCTGCATCCATTCGGTGAGTTTTTTCTTTCTCTCCCTGCTGGAAGCACATGACAAAAATCAGTTTGAGATCTTCTGCTATTCCGATACCCCGCGGCCCGACGCCATGACTGCCCGGCTCCAGGGCCTTGCCCATTCCTGGC
>CAZUZJ010000124.1:0-7601 GCA_964624225.1 uncultured Desulfobulbia bacterium
CTCCGGGACAAAGAGGGTGCCCTGGTGGGCAGCTCCCCCATAAGGCAGGCAGGGAAAGGCCCAGCCGGTGACCACCTGGTCGCCGAGGACGGAGGGGACCCTGACCTTGAGCCGACCCAGTTGCTCGGGGTCATCGTTGTCCACCACCAGCCCCCGGTATTTGCCGTAAAAGCGCCGCTCCACCTGCTGCACCAGTCGGGCGACGATGGTTTCAAGGGTCATTGCCGTTTTCCTCTAAAGAAGTTCGCCCGCCAGGCCGGCGGCGGTAAAGTTCTCCGCCCCGTTCGGCAGCAGGGCGTTGCGTCGCACCTTGAAAAGCTGGCAATAGCCGTCCTCGGTAAAGACATGGGTAACATGGCTGACATAATAGACCCCGCTGTAGGTCTCGCCGATGCCGCGGATGGTCACCGTCCGGCGCGTTTTCAGGACATGGCCGTACTGGTTGGCCCGGATCTCGCCTTCGCCCTCGACAAACCAGGTGCCCTGATGAAAGAGCTCGGTGCAGAGAGCCTGCATTTCCGGGGTGCCGGTCGCGGCCTCGCGGTTTACCACGAGGCGGCCTGCCGGCATGGCCGGCCCGGTCAGGGCCGCCGCATCCTCGTCGCCGAGCAGACGTTGTTCACCGTCGCTGATCTCCGTTGCCAAAACCTCTTTGCTCATCCGGTCGATCTGCTGCATGGCGACCGCGGCCCGGCGCAGGCCGTTCACGATCAGGGCAAAGCGGTTGACCACGGTTGCCCCGCCGAAGTGGACGGAGAGCAGCGGCTGGGGCGGTCCGTCGAGGGCGGGCCTCTTGAAGCAGCCGGTCCGGCCCTCGACATAGCAGAGAAAGCCGTTGCGCCCGGCCAGCCGTTTGAGAAAGCGCATGTCCGTCTCCCGCTGGATGATGGTGGAGAGCGCCTCGTCATGGATCACCACGGTGTCCTCCACCTCCGGGGTCAGGCCATAACTGGCGAAAATTTCGCTGGCAATGTCGCTGTCCTTCTTGTTCGGCCAGTCTTTCAGTTTTTCCTCCCGGTCGAGCAGGACGCTGGCGTCCATGCCCCAGACCTCCAGCACGCAGCCGCTGGGGTCGCTGGCAAAGTGGGGCATGACATGGGTGATCGGGCCCCGGATCAACTCCTCGTCGCCATCGGCAAATCCGGTCAGCCGGACCGTCACCTCCCTGCCGATCCGCAGCCTTTCGTCGTCAAGGATGCCCCAGGATCCGTCCCGAGCATGCAGCAGCAGGGAAAAGCGCAGGCGGAACATGGCGGCCAGCTCGATGTCGTCCTCCACCGCCAGGCTGACCAGCCGGGGATAGAGATCGCTTGCCTCCTGCCCCTCGATATCGATGACGAGATGTTCGTTTTCCACGGGAAAATGCCTGAAGTATTTAAAGTATTTAAAGTGCCTAAAGTGCCTAAAGTACTTCGAGTGCCTAAAGTGTCTAAAGTGCCTTAAGTGCCTATGGCCGGCGGGATGACGATCTGTTTGCCGATTCGGCCCACCGGTTCCGGCGCTGCCGCGGTAAAGCCGCTGGCCGCAATCGCCGCCATGAGCGCTTCCTCGCCCAGGGTGAGCCGGTTATAACTCACCAGCACTGTCCGCCGAAAGCTTTGTCCGGCAACCGGTACGGTCGCGCCGGCCGCCGCCAGGGTCCCTTCATCGAGCAGCACCTCTTCGCTGAAAAGAAAATCTTCCATCCCGATAAGCCCGGAGAGCCGAGCGGCCAGCACATTCCAGGGCGCTGGCCCGGCCTCGTCATCGTGGGTAAGGACAATCCGGACCTGGAGCCGGGCCGACAGGCCGAGCAGATCAAGCGGCGAAGAAAATTCCGCCGCCGCATCGGCCAGCCGCCACCAGGCACGCGGTTCCCGGTAGTAGCGGACAGCCAGGTGGTCGAGCCGGTCGCCATCACCGATGGTGTGGAGAAAGGTGCCGGTGGTGGTCGGGGTGCGCCGGAGCCGCACCGCTCTGCTCCGCCGGCCGTCAGCCTCGACGATCATCGTGGACGGTTCTTTTCGATAACGGGAATTTTTGAAAAACATGTCATTACCCCGGGATGACCACATCGGTGATGCTGGTCAGATTGGCAAGATTCAGTGTTGCCATGATCTCCTTCATCGCCTTGGTGTACTGGAAAACCGGATTGGGACCCTCGATCACGGTCAGGTTGACCGCCACCGTGGCCCGCACCGGGTTGAGGTCGGTGCTGAATTCGGTTTCCGTGATGTTCATGCTGTTGATGTTGACCGGCATCACCCGTTTGCGGCCCCAGATAAAGAGGATCATCGGCGGATTCTCCCCCCGGGTGAAACTGAAGCCGCCGGAAGAGCCGAGCAGGGCGCCGAGGGCCTGGCCGAGCAGACTTTCCCCCTTGGGATAGACCATCAGTTCCAGGGTGGCGATCTGCGGCATGACCCCGAACTGCTCGGTGAGGCCGTCGCCTTCGTTTAATTTGTCCGTGGCGTCGAGCCGGATCTCGAAGGAGAGCGATTCCTCCTGGACCCGAACCTGTTGCTGGCGTTGCAGTTCCAGCAGGTCGGAAAACTCCTCACGCTGGTGGAATTCCCTGAGCGTGGTCCGGCTCGCCGCCAGCCGGCGTTGCCGGGACTCTTCCGTCTCGCCGGCCGGCGCCGTCTGCGCCGGCGCATTGGGCACGGAAAAGGTGAGACTGCGCGAACGGGTCAGTTGCACCGGATTGAACTGAAAGGGCACGATCAGCGGCGGCAGGCTGAGGCCGTACTCGACAAAGGCGCCACGCAGAATCTTCGGTCTGTTGCTGAATCCTCCGGACATAATCTCCTTTCCCGTGGTCAGGGAATGTTGGTCCGAATCCGGGCGATGATGGTGCGGATCGGCTCCCGGTTTTCCACCGTAAGGGCGGTGTTCATCTCTTCCAGCAGATCACTGGTCTGCCGGGAAAAGCCCAAAAAAAAGTAGTCGCTTCTGGAGCCGCTGCCGATCTCGACAAAGTAACCGAACTGGTCACTGTCGATGAGTCCGCTTTGCCGCGGCAGACCGCTTTCCTCGATGATCGCCGTCAGCCTGGTGAACTCGGCGGCGGCGATCACCCGGTTGCCCCAGAAGGGGCGCTCTTCCAGGGTGTCCCGCAATGTTTCCGAAACAAAATGGGCCCGGTAGAACGGCTTGTCCTCGTTGCCCCGCCAGATGATGCGCACCCTGAAGTCGTCCTTGTCCACAATGCCTCCCTGTTCCGGCAACAGCCATTTTGCAACGGGCGGTTAGCGAAAGGTCCAGCCCGGAAACTCCGCGGTCAGGGTTGACCGGTGGGTGGCCACCGGGCCACTGCCAGGAGTTGTCGGGTGATTGGGGGTCACCGTGCCAGCACTGTTGACGGAAAAGCCGTAGGCCAGGGAATCGAGCCTGGTGACGGTCGTGCCGTTCACCCCATTGAGAGACAGCACCGCATCCCAGGTGGTCACCCCGCTGGCCGGGGGGTTGCGCGAGGGATGGTCGATAAAGGTGGTCGGTCGGGCCGCTGCCTCGGCATCGGTCCAGTAAAAGGGTTTGGTGTCGTCATTGGGCCGCGGATCGACATAGGGCGAAGTGGTTCCACCCAAAGGGACGTTGCTGTCGATTGTCTGGGTCCAGCGGTAGCCGTCCGGATAATCGGGATCGGAGCCGCCGCCGCTGATCTCCACCTCGATGCCGACCCCGCGCGCCTCTGCGGCAAAGGAGGTGAGCGAGGTGCTCTGGTCCTGGTCGCCGGTTGATTCAGAGGTGGACTTGTCCGGCGGCCGCAGGGCAGGTGCGGCGCTGTCCGCGGCAAAACGCCTCAGCGCGATACGCGGAGCGAGAGCATCCGGCATGACGGGCGCCTTGTCGCCCAGGGCGAGCATGGCCTGGTTCCCCAGGGTGCGGGCCAGGGAGGGCGCGGCCATGGCGGGTGGCGTCACGGCCGGCGATGGTGTTGCCTGCTCCTGATGGCGACGCGGTTTTCCTGTTTTTGTCGGTCCAACCATAATTCCTCCTTGCCCAGAGCGGAAATGACGATCCCCCTCTCCTGATTCCTGACTATGCTCCCTTCTCCCTTTTTTTCTCCTCTTCCGTCCACAGTTTGCCGATCTTGGCATATTCCCGTCTGGCAGCGTGGACAATGTGGCCCATGGTGAGCGGGCCGCCATCCCGGGCGGCGAGAAAGGCGCTGTTGAGCGCGATGTTGCGGATGGTGCCGCCCGCCACCGGCAGCCGCGCGGCCAGGGTGGCGCAGTCGATATCGTCGGCGAGCGGCGCCTCGGCCGGCAAATGGCCCTGCCAGATGCGTTGGCGCAGGGGGCTGTCCGGAAAGGGAAAATCGACGATGAAACGGATGCGTCGGGTAAAGGCCTCATCCATGTTGGCGCGCAGATTGGTGGCGAGGATGACCATGCCCTCGTACTCCTCCATCTTTTGCAGCAGATAACTGGTCTCGATGTTGGCGTAGCGGTCGTGGGCGTCCTTTACCTCGGTGCGCTTGCCGAAGAGGGCGTCCGCCTCGTCGAAGAAGAGGATGGCGTTGCTGTGCTCCGCCTCCCGGAAGATGCGGCTTAAATTTTTTTCCGTCTCGCCGATGTACTTGCTGACCACCCCGGCCAGATCGATTTTGTAAAGATCAAGGCCGAGTTCGCCGGCGATGACCTCGGCGGCGAGCGACTTGCCGGTGCCGGGCGGCCCGGTGAAGAGCACGGAGAGCCCCCGGCCGCGGCTGATGCGGCGGGCAAAGCCCCATTCGGTGAACACCGTGTGACCGTGCCTGACCTGGTTGCAGATCTCGACCAGCAGGGCGATCCGGTCCGGTGGCAGGACGAGATCGGTCCATCCGCAGCGGCATGTCCCTTTCAGCGCCAGGGAGCCGAGCCGGTGATGAGCGCCGTCGCGACAGGCCGCGGCGAAATCGTCCAGCCCCGGCATCCGGTTGGCGCCGCCGGCCAGGGCCATGGCCCGGCGGGCCGCATCCATGATCGCCCCCGGGGTGAGCTGAAAGCGGCGGGCGAGGAGGGCGCTCCATTGCTGGACCCCATTGCCGCCGCACTCCTGCAGGGCGTTTTGCCAGCACACCTCCCGCTGGGTCACGGTGGTCGGCGGCATCTCGATGGTGTGGAGGGTAATGGAGCCGTCGCCGGCCTGTGGTTGCCAGGGTTGCGCACTGCTGACAAAAACAATCCATCCCCAAATCCGGGTTGCCTGCTCGATGGCGCGGAACATCCGTTCCCCCTCGTCGGTGCCGAGCAGGGCATCGATCCGGTCGAAATAAATGATGGAGCGGGTCAGCAGCCCTTCCCGGCAGGCGAGGTGGACAAGGTGTTGCCACTCACCGGGATCGGCCGGCAGCAGCAGGGCATCGACGACCAGCAGCGGGCAGCCGATTTCCCGGCAGAGGCTCAGGGCCAGATGCATTTTGCCGCTGCCGGTCGGGCCGTGCAGAACGACAATGGTCTTGCCGGTCGATTCCCGTTGGCCGGGTAACGACCGGGCCAGACGGGAGAGGCGGCGGCTGATGTCGGGCGCCATCGGCACCGCGGCCGGACTGATGGCCGGGGTGATTCGTCGGCAGAGGCCGGCAAGTCTGCCGTCAAGGGCATTGTCGCCCAGGAGAAAGGCGACGATCCGTGGATCGACCCGGAGAAACTCGGCGAGATCGCTTGCCCCCGACGGACTGTGCGGATCAACGGCGCCGGTGAGAATGGTGCTGCGCCGCAGTCGCCCCCCTGGAGTGAGCAGGTGCCGCAAACCCCATCTTTCCCGGGGATTTTCGGCGAGCAGGTCGAGGATGAGGGCGACCGAGGGTTTTTTGCGGGTGATATCGTCCTGAAGAAAGGCGTAGATGGTGTCATAGCGGCGGTCGAGTTCCGGGGCGAGGCAGATGACCACCATGCGCAACTCCAGGGCGGAGAGGCCGAAGAGGACGGCCAGTTCGGCCAGGGGCAGGATGATGCCATGCCGGCGGGCCGCCGCTGTTCTTTCGGCAATGCTCTGGTCCAGCGCCGTCAGCTCGTGACGGAGAGGGTCAGGCCCGGCAGGATCAGACCCCTTCTCCGACTCCGGCCGCAAAAGGGTCTTAACCACCTCGGGGCTGATGACAAGGCCGGGCGGCGCAGCAAGGGGCCATGGCCGGTCAGGGCAGGGATGGCGGCGCAGGGCGAGGCGGAGCAGCAGGTCAAGGCGCGTCAGTTCGTCCGCCAGCAGGGCAAACCCGTCGGCATAGGCGGGAAGCAGCGTCTCTTTTCCCGGTAGACCGGCGCTCATGGCGTCACCTCGATGAACAGGGTGGTGCGGGTCAGGTGAGAGATGTCGATGCGCATCTCATAAAAACCGGGGATCAGATCAGCCGGCACCTGCACCGGGAAACTGTCGCCGGCAAGGTCGAGACCGCTGACCAGCGGTCGCCGCATCAGGGAAACAGAGGCCCGCCAGCCGGCCAGATTGGTCCCGGAAACGGTGAGGGTCGTCCCGGCCGGGGCTGCCTTGGGGGTAACCCCGGTCACCCGCGGCGGCAGAAAGGGGGCGCGGACATCCGGTACCCCCACCTGCCGCACCCGTTTGGCCAGGGACCGGGCCCGCCCCGGCTGCATGTCGAGTTGCACCACTCCGACCTCGTAAGCCGCGGAGAGGCGGTAGGGCTGGGAAAAGGTGGTCCAGACCGTGGCCAGTTCGTCGAGGTCGATGGGGTTGTGCATCACCTTGATCTGTTCGCGACCGCTGTCGAGTCCGGACACCAGATAGTCGGCCGGAATGACCGGGTTCTCGTAGAGAACGCGCATCGCCTCGCCGAGGATTTCGTGACTGGCCGCGTTGCCGGTCTGCTGATCGTTGACCGCATAGGGGGTGAGCAGGTAAAAGAGCTGGAGCGACAGGGGCGGCGGCACGAGGCGGCCCGGCGTCACCGCGCTTGCCTGCCACTCCTGATTGCGCAGGGCCGGACTTTCCGTCACCTTGTAAAGGTAGAGGTTGACCCGCCGATCCACCCCGCTTTCGTGGGGGGAGAGGAGGGTGACATCCACCTCCGGGGTCAGTTCCATCTCGCCGAGCAGCAGATTGCGCAGCGATTCGCTGACCATGCCGATTGCCGTTGACCCACTCACGCCGTTTCTCTCATCCGAGGATTCTCCCTGTCCATCGCGTCAGATAACTCCGCTCCCAGAAGGCATGGGGGCGATCCGGGCCGGCCGGGGCCGCTGTCTGGCGAATCACCACCACCTGTTGGAGGGGCAGGGGGGAAGGTCCCTGTTCCTCCGGCCGGGCCGTTTCCGGCGGTTTTTCCCTGTGCTCTTCGTGATTCTGTGTAACCTGGCGAACCGTTCCCTGGGAGCGCATCCGCTCGTGAAAGCTACGGCGCAGCTCCATGACGCCGGCGGCGGGCGCGACGGGAGGCGTCGCCGGGGGTTCCCCCTGCGCTGTCGGCGTGTTGGCATGTCTCAGGGTGGATGTGGCGGCCCTTTCTGTTCCCGACGTCACGGTCCGCGGCGGAACAACCGGGGGCGCTGCTGCTGGTGGAGCTGCGGCGGAGGGCTGGGTGTCCGCCGTGGTCGCTGGAACCCGAAGTCGAACAACAGGGCTGTCCGTCTCCGGTCGTGCAGCCGGGTCGGGTCGAGCCGGCACCTGCCGGGGCCGGGGCA
>CAZUZJ010000125.1:0-7593 GCA_964624225.1 uncultured Desulfobulbia bacterium
CCCTGTCCGACCCCGGACCATCCCGGCACCCCGATTCTCTTTGAGAACGGTTTTCCCATCGGCCGGGCGAAATTCACCGAGATTGTCTGGAGCGGTCCCAAGGAGGGCCCCGATAAGGACTATCCGCTGGTGCTGACCACCGGTCGGGTGCTTTATCAGTATCATACCGGCACCATGACCAGACGGTCCCATGTGCTGGAGGAGTCGGCGCCCTCTCCCTATGTCGAGATTCATCCCCGGACCGCCGAGGCGCTGGCCATTACCGACGGTGAGACGATAAAGGCCGTCTCCCGGCGTGGGTCGATTACCCTGCCGGCCAGGATTACCGAGCGGGTGGAGGCCGGCGTGGTCTTCATTCCCTTCCATTACAAGGAAGCGGCGGCAAACCTGCTGACGAACGACGCCCTTGACCCGGTCTGCAAGATCCCGGAGGCCAAGGTGTGCGCCGTTCGCATTGAAAAGATCGCGGCATGAAGGTGCCGTTGGTATTGTTGTGGTATTCTTATAACACTGGAGAACGAAATGGGTAAAGCAATGGAACACAGATCCGGTTCGGTGATGGTGGTCGGCGGCGGTGTCGCCGGTGTGCAGGCCGCCCTTGATCTGACCGAACTGGGATATTATGTCTATCTGGTGGAAAAGTCGGCGGCCGTTGGCGGCGCTATGGCCCAGCTTGACAAGACCTTTCCCACCAATGACTGTTCGCTTTGAATCCTTGCTCCGAAGCTGGTTGAGGCCGGTCGGTCTCCCAATATCGAAATTCTGAGCAACACGGATTTTCTCTCCCTGGATGGCAAACCGGGGGCCTTCACCGCCAGGGTACGGCTCAATCCGCGCTACATCGACGCCGACAGGTGCACGGCCTGCGGTCTCTGTACCCAGTACTGCCCGCGTCACATGGTGGACAGCTACAACGAGGGGCTGGCCATCACCCGGCCGATCCACATCGACTATCCGCAGGCGGTGCCGGCCACCTATTTCATCGATCCGGCCGCCTGTCTGCATCTCAAGCACAATACCTGCCAGATCTGCGTGCCGGTCTGTCGCAGCCATGCCATCGATTTCTCCCAGAAGGCGGTGGAGCGAGACATCCAGATCGGCGCGCTCATCATGGCCCCCGGTTTCGGTAAGGTGCCGGACGAGGCCCTGACCAAATACAACTACGGCAAGCATCCGGATATCGTCACCAGCCTGGAGTTCGAACGGCTGCTCAATCCCTCCGGTCCCTTCCAGGGCGAGGTGCGCTGTCTGTCCGACAAACGCCATCCACATAAAATCGCCTTTATTCAGTGCGTCGGTTCCCGCGATCTCGGCTGCGACAATGGCTACTGTTCCTCAGTCTGCTGCATGTATGCCATCAAGGAGGCAATGGTCGCCAAGGAGCATGATCCGGAATGCGAGATTACCATCTTCTATATGGACCTGCGCACCCAGGGCAAGGACTTCGACGCGGCCCGCATTCGGGCCGAGGAACAGTTCGGCATTAAATTCGTCCGGGCCCGGGTGGCGGATGTCATGCCGTGGGGCAAGCAGCTGAAACTGACCTACTCGACCATGGCCGAGAGCCATCATTTCGAGGCCTTTGACATGGTCGTTCTCGCGGTCGGGCTCGATTCGCCGAAAAGCGCCGCTGATCTCGCCCGCATCGGCAATTTTGACCTGAACCGCTACGACTTCTGCAAGACCACCACCTTTGCCCCCCTGCAGACCAGCCGCGACGGCGTGCTGGTGGCCGGCGCCTTCCAGGGGCCGAAGGACATTCCGGAAAGCGTCACCCAGTCCAGTGCCGCCGCCGGTCTTGCCGCCGCCTTGATTAAACAGCAGCGCGGCGCCGGCATCGTCCACAAATCCTATCCGGACGAACAGCAGGTGACGGAGAGTGACGAGGTGCGCATCGGCGTCTTTGTCTGCCGCTGCGGCATCAATATCGCCGGTACGGTCGATGTGCCGCGGGTCGTCGATTACGCCGGGGAGATGGACAACGTCGTCTATTTCAGCGATAGCCTCTACAGCTGTTCCCAGGACGCCCAGGAGATCATCAAGAACAAGATCAAGGAGCACCGGCTGAACCGTATTGTCATGGCCGCCTGTTCGCCGCGGACCCATGAGCCGCTATTCCAGGAAACCCTCAAAGACGCCGGGCTGAACCGTTCCCTGTTCGAGATGGTCAACATCCGGGATCAGTGTTCCTGGGTCCATGCCAATGAACCGGACGAGGCGACCGGCAAGTCGAAGGATCTGGTCCGGATGGGTATCGCCAAGGCGCGCCACCTGCGCCCTCTGCCCGAACAGACCGTGCCGGTCACCCCCCAGGCCCTCATCATCGGCGGCGGCATCGCCGGTCTGACTGCGGCCGAAAACCTGGCTGAGCAGGGTTTTCAGTGTTTTCTGGTGGAGAAGAACGACTCCTTGGGCGGTCATGCCGCCAGCATGGGCGATACCGGTTCCGGTGAGAACATCGCCGCCATGATCAAGGATCTGATCAAGCGGGTGGAGAAAAATAAGAAGATCGAGGTGCTGACCGGCGCCGAGCTGGTGGCGGTCAGCGGCTTTGTCGGCAATTTTTCCTCGGTGGTCAAGACCCGCAAGGGCAAGAAGGAAGCGGAACTGACCATTGACCACGGTGTCATTATCATCGCCACTGGCGGCCGTGAGCACCGGCCGGACCGGTATCTGCTCGGCCAGGCAAAGAAGGTCGTCACCCAGCGTGAACTGGAAGGCCTGCTGGCCGGCAAGGGTAAGGACCGGACCCCGGATTCGGTGGTCATGATCCAGTGTGCCGGCTCCCGCGGTGATGACCTCACATACTGCAGCAAGGTATGCTGCACCACTGCGGTGAAAAACGCCCTGAAGATCAAGGAGCGCAATCCCCGTTCTCAGGTCGTCGTCCTCTACCGCGACATGCGCACCTACGGCTATAGCGAGGATATTTACCGACAGGCCCGGGAGCAGGGGGTGGTTTTCATTCCCTACGAGATGGAGCGCAAGCCGGAGGTGGCGAAAAAGGGCAGCGGGGTCACCGTCTCCTTCTTTGATCCGCTGCTGCAGGAGGATGTCACCCTCAGCCCTGACCTGGTGGCGCTCAGTGTCGGCATCGTGCCGGAGAACACCGAAAACCTGAGCAAGCTGCTGAAGATTCCGGTCAACGAGAATAAATTCTACCTGGAAGCCCACGTCAAGCTCCGGCCGGTGGAGCTGGCCGTGGACGGCGTCTATGTCTGCGGTCTCGCCCATTCGCCGAAACCGCTCGATGAAATCATCGTCCAGGCCCAGGCAGCGGCGGCCAAGGCTGCCATTCCCCTGGTCCAGGGTCATGTCTCGGTGGAACCGATCGTGTCCTGTGTCGACAGCGAACTCTGCATCGGCTGCGGTATCTGCGCCAGCCTCTGTCCCTACCAGGCCATCGAGATGGTTAAGGACGACAAACGGAAAAAGGCGCGGACTATCTCCGCCTCCTGCAAGGGCTGCGGCATCTGCGCCTCGCGTTGTCCCACCTTCGCCATCTCCATGGGCGGCTTTACCCGGGAGCAGATCATGGCCCAGATCAAGGCCTTTGGCGAACTGTAAGAGGATAAGGAAATTTTTACCATACCGGCAAGCCCGGTCGATTTGCGGCCGGGCCACCCCAACGAGGAATGACAATGACAAAGGAAGAATTCAACCCGAAAATTCTGGGTTTTCTCTGCAACTGGTGCTGCTACGCCGCGGCTGATGCCGCCGGCGTTTCTCGCTATCAGTATCCGCCCAATCTGCGGACCATCCGGGTCATGTGCACCGGTCGGATCGATCCCTCCTTTATCCTGCAGGGCTTCATGGAGGGGGCGGCCGGTATCTTCACCGGCGGCTGACAACTCGGCGAATGTCATTACCAGGTCGGTAATTACGATGCAATGGGTGTCAACGCGCTGATCCAGAAAATTTTGAGCGGAATCGGGATCAACCCGGCCCGCTACAACCTCCAGTGGGCTTCAGCTGCCGAGGCGCCGCGTTTTGTCAAGCTGATCACCGAGTTCACCGGCCAGGTGAAAAAACTCGGGCCGCTCGGGCAAGCGGAAGGCATTGCCCCGGATGAGATGAAAATAAGGCTGGAAAAGGCCCAGGAGCTGGTCAACAGCCAGAAGCTGCGCATGGCCTTCGGTACCACCACCCGGACCCTGCGCAAGGACAACGACTACAGCGACGCCCATCTGACCGAGGTGCTCGACGCCAAGGTGGGCAAGGCCATTGAATCGGCCCTGTAAACTGTTCCGCGTTGCAACATGCAGATGTGCAGCCGTTGCCACGCTGGCAGGCTGGCCTATCCTTTACCATGAAACTCGGGATTGATACCGGCGGCACCTTCACCGATTTTTTTCTGCTGAACGGCACAACCACCGCAACCCATAAGGTTTCTTCCACCCCCGACGACCCGGTCCGGGCTATCCTGGCCGGGTTGCTGCATTTCTTCCCCCATCCCGATGAGCCGACCCGACTGGCCCTGCCTGCGGAGCTAGAGATCGTCCACGGCACCACGGTCGGCACCAATGCCTTTCTCCAGCGCCGGGGCGCCCGCACCCTGCTTATTACGACCGCGGGCTTTGAGGATGTGCTCATCATCGGTCGCCAGAATCGCGCGGCCCTTTATGATCTGCGGATCGAGCGTTCACCGGCGATCATCGACCCGGCCTGCTGTGTTGGCGTCAAAGAACGCTTGCGATCCGACGGCAGCGTGTTGCAGCCGCTTGGCAAAACCATCGGCAGGCGGTTGCGGCGGCTGTGCCGGCAACATGCCATCGAAGCGATCGCCGTCTGCCTGCTGCACGCCTATGCCAATGACGAGCATGAGCGACGCATTGCCGCTGCACTGGCCGGTCTTGCCCTTCCCGTCTCCCTTTCTTCTCAGGTATTGCCTGAGTTCCGTGAGTTCGAGCGGATGACAACGACCGTGATCAATGCCTATCTCGCCCCGATAGTTTCTACCTATATCGAGAAACTGGCCGCTGAAATCGCCCCTGTCCGTCTGTCGATTCAGCAATCCAACGGCGGCTTGCTGCCGGCCCGCGCCATCGCGGAGCGGGCGGTTCATACCCTGCTGTCCGGTCCGGCCGGCGGGGTGCATGGCGCCTGGCAGCTCGCCCGGGCCATGGGCCGCGAGCGGATCATCACCTTTGACATGGGCGGCACCTCCACCGATGTCGCCCTCTGTAATGGCAGACCGGCCCTGACCCGTGATTACCGGATTGATTCCTGGCCGGTCCGCATCCCGGTCATGGATATCCATACCGTCGGCGCCGGCGGCGGCTCCATCGTTGCCATCGACCGGGGGGGGCTGCTCCATGTCGGACCACGCAGCGCCGGCGCCGAGCCGGGCCCGGTCTGCTACGGGCGGGGCGAGGAGCTGACCGTCACCGATGCCAATCTCTTTCTTGGCCGGCTGCTGCCGCACCACTTTCTCGCCGGGCGGATGCCGCTTTTCCCCGAACGGGTGGCTGTTCGGATGAAAAGGCTTGGCGCCGAACTGGGTCTTTCCGCCAAAGAGGCGGCGCTGGGCATCATCCGTGTTGTGAACGCCGAAATGGCAAAGGCGGTGCGCGCCGTTTCCCTGGAGCGCGGGCACGATCCGAAGGAGTTCTCCCTCTTTTCCTTCGGCGGCGCCTCCGGACTGCACTGCTGTCAGCTTATCGCCGAACTCGGCATAAAGGAGATTGTCATACCGGCCCGGGCCGGCATCCTCTCTGCCCAGGGCATGGCCATGGCCGATATCGTCCTTGACGGCAGCAGGGCGTTTTTCCTCTCCGGTCGCCATCTCCCGCGTCATCTGCTAACCGCCGCCTTTGCTGAGCTGGTGACGGAAAAGCAGGACGAGCTGGCCGCGCTTGCCGGTCGCCGGGCCTGCCATGTGGAGCGCGCTGTCGATATCCGCTATCAGGGGCAGTCCTTTGAGATCACCGTTCCCTTTGACGAGACCTTCCCGGCCGGCTTTCACACCATGCACCGGCAGCAGTTCGGCTATGCCTTGCCGGATCATGATCTGGAAGTGGTCGCCATCCGCTGTTCCCTGACCATTCCGGGACCGGTCGTATCCTTTGCCCGTTCACCTGTCAGCCATATGGCCACCCCCGGACCCGAGAAAAGGGTGCCGGTGATCTTTGACGAGGGGATCCAGGAAACCTCTCTTTTTTCCCGCAACCGCCTGTGCTGCGGCCAGCATCTCTGCGGCCCGGCCCTCATCGTCGATGCCTACACGACGATTCTGCTGCCCGGTGGTTTTTCCCTCCAGGTGGACGAAATGGATAATTTTATCATTCGTCCTGACTGACTTTTTGTTGCAGTTGTTGCGGTTTCAGCTGTTTTTGCCTTCAGCTTTTCCGGACTTTTGTGATACGCTGTTGAAATAACAACAAACTTTTTTTAGAGCAGGTGAATCGATGACCGCTGAGCCCCATTCCCTGGAAGAAACCTTAAAACGCAAGGATAAAGAACGGCCGGCTGCCGAGGTTGCGAAAGATCTTGTCCGGCTGGCGGAGCAGATCAATCAGGGGCAGGTGACGGTCAGCGGTGAGGCGGTCCCGGTTGGGGACAGTTTTTCCTGTTGCGTCAAAAAGCAGATTAAAAAAGGGGTTTTCTCCTGTGAAATTATCCTCTATGCCCGGACAACGGCGGCGGTGGGGGACTCGACACCGGCCGCTACCGAGTTGCGGCGGCGGTCAATAATGCCGAAAAAATCCGCTCCTCCGGGCGGCAAAAAATTGAAAAAGGAAATCGGCAGGCTCTGGAAGAGGGTGGCGGCCCAGGTGGAAAAGGGAACAGCCCCGGCGACGGCCGATGGCGCGGATCTGCTGCGCGCCTGTGAAGAGTACACCATATTTACCGACAAGGAATGGTTCGACAGTTGGCGGCACTGTCATGAAGAGATCCGCGCCTGCCTGGCTCTGGCTGGTCGGGGTGACTATCCGGCGGCGCAAATGAAGGTGGCCACTGTAAACCGTTTGACGAAGGAGTGCCATTCCCTTTATAAATAGGGAGTGTGTCATGCCAATGTGCATGCGATTTCCCCCGGTCCGGCCCGTTTTTTCGGCTGAGGGCTTGCGGGTGCGGGCCTGGGTAATAAACTTGGGCAGGATGGACCATGGATGAGGATGTTTGCAGTTATGCCGGTAACAGCGGAGAGGAGCTGATTCTGCTCGGGTGCGGCGGATCAACGGTGTGTCCGGAAATCCGTGCTTTTCTGGAACAGTATTTCCGGGTCGTGCACTGCGAGGACTGCGCCCATGTCGTCGAGCTGGCCGCTCACTATCTGCCGGACCTTATTCTCATGTCGTCCCGGGCTGAGTGCTGCGGCCTCGATGTCTGCGAAAAACTGCAGAAAGGGCTTTTCAGCCAGCGACCTGCGGCGGTCATGCTCTTCGGACCGGAGGATGACCTCCTCATCGATCGCGCCTTTGCCGCCGGCGTCGATGAGTACATCCGGGAGCCGATTCATTGGAAACTGCTTTATTACCGCATCAATTTCCTTATTCAGAAAAGACGGTCAGAGCTTGAGCTGAGTGATTTTGCCCGGCGGCTGGAGCAGATCAACCGCGAGCTTAAGGAATTTACCTATGTCGTCTCCCA
>CAZUZJ010000126.1:0-7592 GCA_964624225.1 uncultured Desulfobulbia bacterium
GATCTCGCCGCATTGCTCGGCGAACGGGACATCCCGGCCGGCGGCCGGGTGACCAGGGGCACCGATATCGGCCACCGCCTGGAGGCGATGGCCCGTTTCCGTCATGGCGAGGTGCGGGAGTTGCTTGCAAGAGGGGTGGACGTCGATCTCTGTCGCCGGGTGGAGCGGGTGGCCGCTGAATACCGCCGGCTGCTGAACATTGCCCAAGGGAAAAAAGAGGATCCGGACCAGGCCGGGCTGCTGCTGGCCCTTGCCTATCCGGACCGCATCGCCAAACTGCGGGCGGGGAGTCGCGAGCGCTATCTGCTTTCCGGCGGCCGGGGGGCGGTGCTGCCCCCTCACGACCCGCTGGCAGGCACCTCCTCTCTGGTCGCGGCCGAGCTCGACGCCGGGGCAAAAGAGGCCAGAATCTTCGTCGCCGCCCCCCTTGCCATCGATGAACTGCGGACGGCCCGCCCGGATCTCTTTTCCTGGCAGGAACGCACGCTCTGGGACGAGGCCAATGAGCGGGTCACCGCCCTGCGCCGGGAGATGGTCGGCGAACTGGTCAGCCGCGAGGAGCCGCTGGCCCGGCCCGACCCGGACGCCACCCTGACCGCCATGCTGACCGGCATCAGCCGTCTGGGCCTTGCCTGCCTGCCCTGGAACCGCGAGGCGCGCCGCCTCCAGGCCCGCATCTGCTGCCTGCGCCACTGGCAGCCGGAGGGCAACTGGCCGGCCAGTGACGACGCCGCCCTTGCCGCGGATCTTGCCTGGCTCCGGCCGTATCTGGCCGGCATCACCCGGCGCGACCAGCTCCGGCAGCTCGATCTGCCCCGCATCCTCCGGGACCGGCTCGACTGGCGGCAGCAGCAGGAACTCGACGCCGCCGCGCCGGAGAAGATCGAGGTGCCGAGCGGCTCACGCATCCTCCTCGATTACCGCCCCGGCGAGGCGCCGGTGCTGGCGGTCCGCCTGCAGGAGCTGTTTGGTCAGACCGAAACACCGACGGTCTGCCATGGCCGGGTCACGGTGCTGCTGCACCTCCTCTCCCCGGCCCAGCGGCCGATCCAGGTGACCAGTGACCTGGCCGGCTTCTGGCAGCGCGCCTATCCGGAGGTAAAAAAGGAGCTCAAGGGCCGCTACCCGAAGCACGTCTGGCCGGACGATCCGCTGGCCGCCCGCCCCACCAGCCGGGCCCAGCCCCGCAAACGATGATTTTTTGGGTCAGCCGGCGCAGATTCCGTACTCCGGCAGCAGCTCGTTGATGACATAGACGACGTGGGCCTTGACCGCGTCGTGAAAGAGCTTCCAGTCGCTTTTCAGAAAGGATTTCCGATAGGGATAGCGGGGGATGATGTTGCTGGTGCCCAGCGCCTTTTCCTTCCAGGAGCCCCGCCCCTTGTCGATATAACCGACATCCTTGTCCCGGCCGAAGGAAAAGGCGCCCGCGCTGATCGCGGCCAGCCATTCCCGATGGCGCTTCTCACCCTTTTTCTCCTTGATCGAGGCAAACAGCTCTCGCACCCTCTTCCTGTCATCCGCCGGCAGGCCCGGCACCTCCCGCTCCGGGTCGCCGGCGGCAAAACGCTGGATGGCCTTGCACATCTCATCGGCCGCCGCGCAGAACAGCTCGGTATTGTCGCGCCGGACCTGGAGCCCGGCGCCGTTGGTGTATTCCCAGCTCAGAAAAGGCATGTCCGGCAGCACATTGGCCCGGGCATGGCCGAGCGGCGGCAGGGTATCGTCGAGCAGGTCCATCAGCTTCAAGCCGGTCCGGCTGAAGACGCCCGATTGACCGGTGTCCTCGGCATCCTCCACCTCGTTGATCGAGTCCTCCACCCCGGCGAAATGCTGGTGCGCCCAGGTATCGGCCAGCACATGCATGGTGATGCCGAGCCGATGCAGGCTGCAGGGCCGCCCCTTGACCCGAATGGCCTCCCGCACCATCTCTTGGGCAATGGGGTTGTCATCGCCGGACCGGCAAACGATCTTTTCGATAAACGACAGGTCCGGGTTGTCGGCGGCGCTGCCGCCGCCGTTGCCGGGCAAAAAATGAAAGGGAATCCAGACGAGATGATTGTTCAGCTCGATGGAGTTGCGCGGATCAAGGGTCTTATGGGCCGAACTCAGCCGGTGATAAAGCGCCTTGTTGGTAAAGTGAACCACCCCGCTGCTGGTGGCGTCATCGACATACTGGGCGGCATGGGCGACAATGGCCGCGTTTTTTTCAGTAAACCCGGCCAGCCGGGCGGCGACATAGGTGGTGGCGTGATGAAAATCGATCTGCATGGGCTCTCCTCCTGTTCAGTTGACGGCAATCCCCTCATCATCTCCTCGTTCAAACCTGCTGAAACTCCGTGAAACAGCGCCGCCACCGGTCGGCCTCCGCCCGGCTCATGGGGCGCTCCGGCAACGAAAGCGGCGGCTGGCGGCCGATGGCGCCGGCTTTTGCCAAACCAAAGGGATGATAGGACAACAGGGTGTATTTCGTCACCCCGCACCGTTTCATCACCGCCGCCAGCCCGGCCAGATTCTCCTGTTCCGCGGTAAAACCGGGGATAAGGGGAATACGGACGATGACCTCCAGACCAAAACGCACCGCTTGCGCCAGATTGGCGAAAATGATCCCGTTGCCCTGACCGGTCAGTTCGGCATGGCGACGGCAATCGGCAATTTTGAGATCAAAGAGCAGCAGATCACACCAGGGCAGCAACCGTGAGGCAAAGTCCGTCCAGGGAAAAAATCCACAGGTTTCGATGGCGGTGTGCACCCCCTGCCTGTGCAGCCGTTCAAGCAACGCGCCGGCAAAGGCCATCTGCGCGGTCGGCTCGCCACCGGAGAGGGTCACCCCGCCGTTGGAGACCTGCCAGTAGAGGCGGTCACGCAGCAGCTCGTCAACCAAATCGCGCAAATCATAGCTCCGGCCAACCGGCGCCAGCGCCCTGGTCGGGCAGACGGTGGCGCAGTCGCCGCAGGCGGTGCAGCGCCGCCGGTCAACCGCGATGGTCGAGGCCAGGGTCAGGGCCTGCCGGGCGCAGGCGGCAAGGCAGTCGCCGCAGCCGAGGCAACGGGCCGGATACAGGGCAAGTTCCGGTGCGGGGACGATGAACTCCGGGTTGTGGCACCAGGGGCAGGCCAGCGGACAGCCCTTGAAAAAAACCAGCGAACGGATGCCCGGCCCGTCGCCGGTGCGATGCCGGCCGATGTCGCCGATCAGCCCCGGCTTCACGATCCGGTCAACAGCAGTTGCAGTTTTTTCGCCATATACCCGAATTTATAGAGATAGTTGAGATTGCCGCTGGTACTGACGTCGTTGCGCAGCATGGAGCCCAGGATATCCTGGCGGGGGGCAATGAGAAAATCGAGCAGGGCGCGGCCGTTGCGGAAGGTGACGGTGACATGGGGATTGGCGATCATTTTCTCCTTGACCTCCATTTTCCCGTCCTTGAAGAGGGCGGCCATGGTCACCTGGCCGTCCGCGCTGCAAAACTGGTAGCGGCCAATAAACCCCTTGATGTTGGCCCGGTACTGCGGGTTGACGAGAAAGACGACGCTCATCAACGAGAGCAGGATCTGCAGAAACTCCTCGGCTGTCTCGGAGGCGATGCACTGCCGGAACCGCTCGCTGAGCCCGCTGCTCATCTCGGTCATGATGTTCTGTTCCATAATGGCACCCCTGCTTGCCGGTTGTTGCGCTGTTTCGTCCCCTGGCCGCCGCTGTCACTTCTCCGGAAAGGGAACCGCCTGGCCGCTGTCGAGATCGTACTGGGTACGGGTGATGAGCTCATCCTGCATCATCGGATTGAGATCCTTGAAATAGGCGGAATAGCCGGAGACCCGCACCATGAGATCCGGATACTTTTCCGGATGCTTTTTGGCGTCCATGAGCATCGCGTAGGTCATGATATTGAACTGCACCTGCTGGCCGCCGGCGCGGAAATAGGCCTCCACGGTCCGGGCAAAGGGCACGACGGTCGCCCGTTCTTCCTCTTCCGGGGTGTACTTGAGATTGAGCGCCCAGCCGCCGGGCACCTCGGCCCCGCCCAGCTCGGCCACCGCGTTGAGGCAGGCGGTAAGCTGCGGCGCGGCCCCGGATACCGGGGTGATGCCGCTGGCAAAGACCTCGCCCGCCCGGCGGCCGCTCGGCAGGGCGCCGCTGATGCCGCCCAGGCCGGCGTGGTTGGTCATGGTCCAGTAGGCCGGCCGGTAGGGGCCGCCCCGGTAATTGGTGCGGTCCTGATAGAACTCGTAGAGATGGCGGATCAGGTTGCGGGCGTTCTTGCGGGCCAGCGGCTCCTCGGTGCCGTACTTGGGAGTCCGGTTTTTCAGAAACTGGCGCATCGCCTCGCCACCCGGCCCCCGGAAGTTGTCCGAGATGGCGGCGACCAGTTCGGCAAAGGTGTATTTGCGGTCGCCAAAGACCGCCTTTTCGATGGCGGAAAGCGAATCGACCACGTCGGCAAAGCCGATGTGGGTGGCGCCGGAGGAGTTGTACAGGGCGCCGCCGGCGATGAGATCGCGGCCCTTTTCCAGCGGTCCCTCGAAAAAGGCGGAGAGCAGGGGGCTCGGCATCATCTGCTGGTGCACGACGCCGAGATACTCGTTGAGCTGCACCGCCTGTCCGGCCAGCCAGTCGAGCTGGGTCTTGAACACCTCCCAGAACTGCTCGAAGGTGGAAAGCGATCCGGGCAGGGGGGTGGCCGGACCGATCTGCCGGTCGCCGGTGACCGGCCGTTTGCCGCCGAACAGGGCCATTTCCAGGGCCGCGGCGAGATTGAGCATGATCGAACTCGACGCCGGATAGTCACGGCCGGAACTGGCCAGCTCGACGCAACCGACCACCGCGTAGTCGCGGGCGTGCTCCACCTTCTCGCCCTGGCCGACCAGGGCGGCGATGTTGGCGGCATCGTTGAACAGGGCGGGCACCGCCCTGGTCGACAGGATCACCTCGGCGACCCGCTCGACATAGGCGCGGGAATTGACCTCGTAATGGTAGCGGGCGTTGACGTTGGGGTCGCGGGTGCGCAGCAGCTCGGTGGCCCTGAGCATCATGTAGGTCAGATCGTTAACCGCATCCCCGCCCTCCTCGTCCACCCCGCCCAGGGTGATGGCCGGCACCGTGCCGGCGCCGCCGAACATCTCCTCCGAGGCCTCCGGCACCATCACCACGTTGTCGGCGATCTTGAGCCACAGGCAGCCGATCAGCTCCAAGGCCCCGCCGATATCGAGCCGCCCTTCCTCCATGTCCCGGCAATAGTAGGGAGAGAGCACCTGATCGAGCCGGCCCGGACTCATCGCCATGTTGATGTTCTCGGCGTGGATGCCGACCTGGCAGAGCCAGACGGCATTGACCGCCTCGCGGAAGGTGCGGGCCGGCCGCGCCGGCACTCGCCGACAGACCGCGGCCATGTCGAGAAACTCCCGCCGGCCCTGCGGATCGGCGCAGATCGCCGCCAGGGCCTCGGCCCGGTTCGCCAGATTCTCGGCATACTGCATGATGCCCTTGAGGCTGATCCGCACCGCCTGGTAAAAGGCGGCCTGCCCCGTCGCCTCCGCGTCCCGCCGCCCGGCCAGGGTCGCCTCCCGCTCCCGGGCGATTTCAATGAGGCCGACCAGTCCCTTTTCCAGCATGAGCCGGTAGTTCGGCACGCAGTGGGAGACGCAGCCCAGCTTGCCGGCGATGAAAAAAACGAGATTTTCAAAGAGACGGAGACACTCCGGCTCATGGAACTGCCGGCGCGCCACCTCCTGGACATTTTTCTCCATCCAGAAGGGAAAGATTGTGTCATTGAGTTCTGCGGCATCCCGGGGGGAAAGGGACTGAGGGTTTTTCGGCCGGCTGCTCACCGTGTCGAGCTCAGGCCACAGGGTCAGGGCAAAAAACTCGGGAAAGAGCGGCGCCCCCAGCACCTTGCTGGTGGTGGAGCCGGCCAGCAGATTGCGGTCAAGAAAGACCGACTCCTTGTTTTCGAGAAAATGGGCGGTCTTTTTGGCCTGACGCAGTTCCGGACTGTCGGCCGGGTTGTCGTACCTGCGCAGATATTCGGTCACCAGCCGGGCCCGCTCGATGCAGATCTCGGGGCGGGCGGCCAAGGATTGCCGCCGCAGCTCGGCCAGGCGCGGCAGGGTATCGAGGGTGTAGTCGGCCAGCCTGATATCGGCAAGGGTGAGTGCGCTCATGATGGTCCTCCTGATTTCGACCCGGCTGATCCCGGTGGCGGGCAGACATCCAGGGTATCGAGTCCGATCGCCAGGCGATGCCGCTGCCAGTCGTTGTCAAGCAGCAGGAAATAGCCGAAGAGCTCATAGTGGTATTCCGCCGGATCAACCGCGGAGTGAAACGGCACCTGGAGGGCGGTGGCATAGATGAGCTGACCGAGGAAAAGACCGGCGGCGATCTCGACCAGCTGGTCAAGACAGAAACCGATGGGCGCCGGCCCGCCGATGAGCGGATAGCGGTAATGGAACTGAAAGACCTTTTTGGCCCCCCCGGGTCCATTGGTGAAGGGCAAAATCGACTCCCGCTCCGAGGTGCCGAGAAAGATGTAGCCCTGGCGGGCAAAGGGAGACGGGCCCTGCTCGGCCACCCGGAGCAGGGAGGGATCGGGAACGCGATAGTTCATGTCGATGACGCGCAAGAACGGATCAAAAGCGACGATGCGCTCATCCTGCAGATTGCAGCCGAAGACCCAGCGCCGCGCCGCCTCCTCTTCCCAGAAGGCCTTGTCCGGTGCCGCCATGCCCGCATCCCAGGCGCCGCTTGCCAGATGGTCAGCGAACAGCCCGGGATTTTCCCAATATCCCTGGGCGTTTTTCACCACCAGGTCGTAGTGGAGCAGACTGGCCGCGTGGCTGCGCAACTCCCGCACCCGGGCCGGATAGCGACGGGCCAGATCCGACGATTCGTCAAGCAGCATGCTGAGCCGCCGGCCGCCGATCCGCTCGAAGGATTTGCCGGCCCAGGGAAAGAGATACTTGCCGATGCCGTGCCAGACCATGTCAAGCAGGTTCGGCAGGGGCAGCCTCTTTGTGCTGATGCTGTCGGCCAGACAGCCGGGAAAGAGGACGCTTGCCTCGAAACGGGCATCGGCATCGGCCAGGAAGGTGTCACGGAAACCGAGATGGAGGTTGAGATTGGCGCCGTGGTAGTAGTCAAGGCCACGGGTCGGCTCCGGCCGGCCGTACCAGTCACGCTCTTCCCCACTGTCGACCCGGACGTTGAAGCCAAGGGCGCCGCTGCCCTGGAACAGACCGTCCCGCACCTGCGGCGCGACCCCGGCCCGAAACAGCCGGTGCAGGGATTCAAAATGGACGAGCCGGTCATCGTGGCGGCTGCTGGCCGAGATCTCCCGGCTGAGGCGCTGCAGCATCTCCAGCACCGATTCATTGTCCCGCAGCAGCTCACGGACGTTCCCGTCCTCTGCCCCCCGGGGCGAGGGCTCGGTGATCAGGGTGGTGAACTTGCGGCAGAGCCGCTCGTCATCCTGCCAGCCCTTTTGCCAGTCCATGGTCGGTCGGTCCGCCGCGCCTTTCCGGACCGATACCAGCCCGCCGTAGCCCAGTTCGGCATAGCCGCTCTCCCCCGGCCGCGGCCGCAGCTGGGGGAAAAC
>CAZUZJ010000127.1:0-7514 GCA_964624225.1 uncultured Desulfobulbia bacterium
CCGGGGCAAAAAGGCAGGGCCTGGTGGTCGGCGGCAATGGCTGCCGCGGCCTTGGCCGCCATCTTCAACGCCGCCTCCCGGCGGTTCCCTTCCAGAAGCATATAGACCCCGGCGGCCCGGATCAGCCCCTGCAACGCTGATTTTGTCCTGCCGGTTGCTGTGGTCCACACTCTTTCCAGCACCTCATGCACCTCAAAGAACAGTTCCGCGTCCCAGAGGACAAAGGCCTGGTGCAGCGGGTCATTGAGCATATTGCTGGTCATTGTCGCCAGGCAGAGGGCGTATCGGCGCCGTCGTTCCATGATATAGCAGCGTTGGGCCGGCGAGGCTTCGGTCAGGAGTCGTTCGGCCGCAGTGCTGACGGTGTCGTCGGCAAAGGGAGCGCCGTTTTCCAGGATGCGGCAGAAGGCTCGGCCCAGGGTGTTGCGGACGAGACGATCATTCCGGTTCAGAAAGGGATTACAATTTTCCTGTTTCATACCTGGTAAACATTACCGGAATCTTTGATAAAAACAAGTCGCTACAAGGAGTTTTGATGAAAAAACTGCTGGATGAAGTACGGGCCTTCCGCGACGAGAGAAACTGGGAGCAGTTTCACAGTCCGAAAAATCTTGCCATGGCGCTGCTGGTGGAATGTGCGGAACTGGCAGAGCCCTTTCAGTGGCTGACAGAGGAACAGAGCCGCAACCTGTCGACGGCAAAGAGGGAGGCAGTGGCGGAGGAGATCGGCGATGTATTGATTTATCTGGTCAATCTGGCGGAACGGCTTGATATTGATCCGCTGGCGGCGGCCTGGAAGAAGCTTGAAAAGAACCGGCTCAGATATCCGGCTGAACGGGTACGCGGCAAGGCATTGAAATATGATGACTATGAAAAGTGATGGTCCCGTCAAAAGTGATTCGCAGGATGAATACGTCGCCATCGTCGATGAGGACAACCGGCTGATCGGCAGCGCGACCCGTCACCAGATGCGGAGAAAGAACCTGATTCACCGGGCGACTTTTATTCTGCTTTTCAATGGACGAGGAGAACTCTTTGTTCAGAAACGGACCCAAAGCAAGGATGTCTATCCCGGCTATTACGAGGTCGCTGCCGGCGGTGTGGTCGGCTTTGATGAGAGTTACGAGGAGGCGGCCCGTCGTGAACTGGCCGAAGAGGTTGGTATCAGCGGCTGTCCGTTGGAGAGTCAGTTTGATTTTTTCTGGAATGATGAGGGCAACCGGGTCTGGGGTCGGGTCTTTCTCTGCTGTCATGATGGGCCGTTTGTTTTACAGGAATCGGAAGTCGAGTCGGGGGCGTTCCTGCCGCTTGATGTGGTGTGGAAGATGGTGCGGAGCGGAGTGCCCTTTACCCCGGACGGCGTTCATTGCCTGGATCGTTATCTGGGCGAGTGTTTGAGGAAAAATGTCGCGCCAGAGGAGCTGAAGAGCCAAAAAAAATCCGTTTGACTTTCGTTATTATCTTTGATTGCATGAGTAATTATTAACAGAACACCAGGTTGTCCGTACGGCGTGGCAGCCCCGGCATTGCTGAACATTTCCCCTCAAGGAGGATATATGACATCATCTTCACCTTTTTGTTATTCGGCTGAAGAACTTTTCGCATGGATCTCAGGGCGGCCCGATTTCATTCTGCTTGACGTGCGTAATGAAAAAGAGTTCGCCAACTGGTATGTGGAAGGCCCAGCCCTCTTTCCCTATATCAACATCCCGTATTTCAACTTTATGGAGGATGTCAAGGAGAGCGTCGCCCTTATTCCGCCCGGTCAGAAGGTCAGAATCGTCTGCGCCAAGGAGGGCTCGGCCAAATACGTCGCCGAGCAGCTCGTGGCCCACGGGTTCAACGATGTCGGCTATCTGACCGGCGGTATCGTTGCCTGGGGCAACGTCCTTGCCGCCCGTTTGGTCAATGGCAACGATGCTCCCTATAAATTGTACCAGATTATTCGGCCGGGCAAGGCGGCCTGCAGTCATCTGCTCGTTGCCGGCTCTGAAGCCATGGTCTTTGATCCGGCACGTAATATCGATTTTTACATAACCCTTGCCGCCGGACACGGGGCGCGCATCGTCAAGACCTTCGAAACCCACCGCCAGGCTGATTATATCTCCGGTTCGATCGCTCTGGCCGCCAAAACCGGGGCAACCATCATGGTCAAACAGGAGGATTTTCTCGGCGCCGATTTCACCTACACCGCCATCGAGGATGGCCAGCTCTTTTCCTGCGGCGCCGACGGCCCCATGATCAGGGCCATTCACACCCCGGGTCACACCATGGGCAGTACCTCGTATCTCATTGACAATCGATACCTGCTGAGCGGTGACACGATCTTCATCAACACCGCCGGCCGGCCCGATCTCGGCGGCAAGAGCGACGAATGGTCGCGTCACCTCTATCTGACCCTGACCCTGAAGATCCGGGAGCTGGCTGACGATATCATGGTTCTGCCCGGCCATTACACGACCTGGGACGAGGCTGACGGTAACGGTATCTTCATGGCCAGTCTCGGTAAGTTGCGCAAGAACAATATCGCCTTTCATCTGCCCAACGAGCTGAAGTTCGCCGAGTTCATCGAGGCCAATCTCCGGCCGCAACCCGGTGTTTATTCCCAGATTCGTCGCGTCAACGGCGGCTGGTTGAAGGTGGAACCGGACGAGGCCAACGTCATGGATCTCGGCAAGAACGAGTGCGGAGCGAGCAATTACGGCAAGGTGGGCGTGAGCGCGGAAAAGAACAGAGAACTTGGCTGAGACGTGATCATGTGAAATTCGTGACAGAAAACAACATGTTATGGTGAAACCATGAGAAAAAGTGTTGTGCCGGTGGCGGCGCTTGCCGTGGTTGTCTTTGTTGTTGGTCTTTTTGGGCTTTTACTGCCCGGTTTGCTGAGCAACCGGGCCGTGCAGATAGGTGTTCTGCTGGTCTGTTCCCTGCTGGTTGCCGGCCTGACAGGCTGGCTCGGCCAGCGGCTCTTTGCCGGGGTGCTGGCTGATGGTGCCCGGCTGGCGGATGCGATGGCCTCCGGCGATCTGACCCGCGCTGGTGGCCAGATCCGGGAAAACGACCCGTTGGCCGCTGCCTTTGCCGGTATGCGGAAAAAATTGCAATCAATCATCGCCGGGATCAAGACCGACAGCACCGATCTGACCGCCACCTCGGCCGAACTCAACACGGTGGCCGGCGAGATGCTGCTCGGCGCGGTCACCATGAGCGACAAGGCGGCCCGGGTGGCCTCCGCCACCGGTGAAATGAGCAGCAACATGACCGCTGTTTCCGCTGCTGCCGAGGAATTGAGTGTCAATATGAAGATGGTGTCGGACAACGCGGGCCAGTCCGCCGACAATATGACCAGCGTGGCGGCGGCGACCCGGGAGATGAATATCACGGTTGAAGAGATTGCCCGCAACACGGAACAGGCGCGTTCCGTTGCCGGCCAGGCGGTGCAGAGCGCCCATGATGCCTCTGCCAAGGTGGATGCGCTTGGGGCGGCAGCCCAGGAGATCGATCAGGTCATTTCCACTATCGAACAGATCGCCGAACAGACCAAGCTCCTCTCTCTCAACGCCACCATCGAGGCGGCCCGGGCCGGAGAGGCGGGCAAAGGCTTTGCCGTGGTGGCGAACGAGGTCAAGGAACTGGCCAACCAGACGAGTACAGCCACCATCGAGATCGGCAGAAAGATCAACGCCATGCGCGACACCACCGGCGGCACCATCGAAGAGATCGGCAAGATCAGCGAGGTGATCAACCATATCAACGAAATCGTCTCTTCCATCGCCACCGCGGTGGAGGAACAGGCGGTTACCACCCGGGACATCTCCGACAATATCGCCCAGGCCTCCGACGGCATCAAGGAGATGACCACCGCGGTCAACGAAGCGGCCCTGGCGGTGCAGGAGGTCAATGAAAATATCGTGCAGGCGGCGCGGTCGGCACGAAGTATCGCTGAGGATATCGAGGACGTCAACCGGGAAAGCTCAACCATCAAGGATATTGCCGCCCAGCTTAGCGCCAGCGCCGGCGAACTTGACGGCATCGGTCAGGACCTCAGCACCTCGCTCAATCTCTTCCGTCTGCCCAAAGATGCAGGAGAACCGGTCCGAATCGGCAAAAGGCCGCTGATTCGTTTCAACGAGGCGCTCGACGTGCTGGTCGAGGAGATGAACAGCCAGCATGTTCGGATTTTCGATTACATGAACCAGGTTCATTTTGCCCTGAAGGATCGGAAAAAACAGTCCGAGATTCTGCCCATCCTCAAAAATCTCAACAGCTACACGATCCAGCATTTTGCCAATGAAGAACGGTGGATGGCCTCCATCAGCTATCCGGGACTCGACGGTCAGAAAAAGGCCCATGCCTATCTGTTGGGAAAAATCGAGGAAATCGTCGCGAAAATGACCGCCGGCGAGGAGGTTAATCTGATCGAGGTAATGGCTTTTCTCAAGAAATGGTTGCAGGATCATATTGCCGGCACCGACAAGAAATACGGTGAATTCTGTCGGGAGAAAGGAACCTGTTGACCCGCGCCGCAATGGCGCGATCAATGCGGTTTTTTCGGCGAGGACTTTTTGTCGAGTTCCGCCAGTCGCTTTTGCAGCTCTTCGGAGAGGGCCACCCGCCCTTCGAGAACGCAGCCGCGGCGGCCGGGGATGCACTCGGCATGGAGCAGCAGGCATTTGTCGGTATTGTAGTCGTAGTTTTTACAGGAAAATGTCATTGTCGTGGGTCGCTGTCACTTGCGCTGAACCATGATCTGGATCTTCGCCCCTGATGCAGCCCTCCTCCCTTCACTTCTTTCGGTGCCCTATTGCCATCTTTCAGGGTAAATCCATCCGGCATCCCCGCATCATCATGCCTGCTGCCAGTGCGAGAATCTCCCCTGGTTCCCTTTTGCGCCAGAGATGGGTGGGGCAGGTGAGTTCTCGCAGGACGAGGTTATCGGTCGCTTTTTTGCAGATGGCGTTGCCCGCCAGGCGATTGGTCGGCCGACTGCCTGATGTTGGGAAATCACCGGCAGGCGGTGCAGGCGCCGCGTCCTCCTTCGGCGGTCAGGGGGGCGATCTGCTTCGGCCCCATCACCCTTTGTTCAGAATGTCTTCCGTCCAGGAAAGCGCTGCCGCCACCCTGGGAAAGCCGATGGTGGAGATGAGCAGGAGCAGACTGTGCTGGATTTCCTCCCGACTGGCGCCCGCCTCCAGCGCCCGGCGGGTATGGGAATGGACCGACCCCTCGGACTGCACTGCGGCAGCGGCGCCGAGCTGGACCAGTTCCGAGATCTTCCGGTCAAGAGGGCCGGCGTTTTTTACCGTGGTTCCCAGTGATTCCAGGGCGGCGAAGATTTCGGGAAAGCGCTTGGTCAGATTGGTGTGATGTTTTGGGCGTTGCTGTTCGGACATGGCTATGCTCCTTTGGCTGGCGGAAAGAGGTGCTGTGCCGGCAATAATGGTATCCGGTCGCAGGGAAATGATTTTCGTGTTGACCGGACCAGGGGATCTCTTTACAATCGGACGAATCACTGGCCGGCTGTGATTGTCCGACCCGGCGTCGGTCTTGGCCCGTTGCATGCGGGCTGCTGAGGTGGATATATTTTAGCATCACTTATCCGTTGTTGGCAAGGTGATATCGAATGGGGCCGGATATCGGTTGCCCTCGTCTTCCGTGGGAAAGAAATGAAAACGCACCTTCAGCTTGATATCCTGCCCCAGCCGGACGACACCACCTGTGGCCCCACCTGCCTCCATGCGGTTTATCGTTATTTCGATGACCCAATCGATCTGGACCGGGTGGTGACCGAGGTGACCCATCTGGAAACCGGTGGCACCCTGGCGGTTTATCTCGCCAATCATGCCCTTAAACAGGGCTATGCCGCCACCATTTTTACTTATAATCTCCACTTTTTCGATCCAACCTGGTTTCATCCCCATGGTCAGGATCTTGCGGCCAAACTCGTCGCCCAGGCGGGGCACAAGCGTAACAATCCTCGTTTGCGGGTGGCCACCGCCGCCTATCTGGAATTTCTGCGCCTGGGCGGCAGGATCTATTTCGAGGATCTGACCCGCAGCCTGATCCGCTGGTATCTGCGCAAGAACGTGCCGATCATCACCGGACTCAGTTCCACGTATCTCTATCAGGCCATGCGTGAGTTCGGCCGGGACGGTAGCGAGGACGACCTGCGCGGCGAACCGGCCGGTCATTTTGTCGTGCTCTGCGGTTACGACAAGGAGGCCCGGACCGTCCACGTGGCTGATCCTTATCACCGGAATCCTCTGGCTGCCGAACGCCATTATATTGTTAATATCGACCGGGTGCTGTGTGCCATCCTCCTCGGCGTCCTGACCCATGATGCCAATTTTCTTGTTATTCAGCCGCACAAAAGGTGAGGGCAGAGATGCAAACCCTTGTTGTTGTCAATGATCCGACCGACTGGCCCCTCGCCATGGAGGGGATTGAACTGGTGGCGGCCCGTTCCTATCTTGCCGATCCTTCATTTGCCCGGCTCAGCAAGGCCATGGTCTTTAACCTCTGCCGATCATATCGCTATCAGAGCACCGGCTACTATGTGTCGCTGCTGGCCGCGGCCCGGGGACACAAGCCCTTGCCTGATATCACCACCATCCAGGATCTGAAGAGTCAGACCATTATCCGGATCGCCTCGGACGAATTGGACGAACAGATCCAGAAGAGTCTTGTTCATATCCGTTCTAAGGAGTTTGTCCTCAGCATCTATTTCGGGCGCAACCTCGCCCGCCAGCACGACAAACTGAGCCAGCACCTCTTTCATCAGTTTCAGGCCCCGTTTCTCCGCGCCTTTTTCGTTCACAATGAGAAAAACCGCAAGTGGTTTCTGCAGAGCATCAGCCCCATCCCGGCCGGGGAGATTCCGCCCGAGCACCGGCCCTTTGTCGTCGAGGTGGCGCGGGATTACTTCATGGGACGCCGGCGGATCGTCAAGCGGCGTCGGCACTACCGCTATGACATGGCCATTCTCCATGATCCGACTGCGACCGAGCCGCCCTCTGACAACCGGGCCCTGCACCATTTCGTCCATGCGGCGGAGTCTCTGGGCATCGACACCGAGATGATCACCAAGGACGACTATGGTCGGCTGCCGGAGTTCGACGCCCTCTTCATCCGGGAGACAACCAGCGTCAATCATCATACCTACCGTTTCGCCCGGCGGGCGGCGGCCAAGAAGCTGGTGGTGGTCGATGATCCGGAGTCGATCCTCAAATGCACGAACAAGGTCTTTCTTGCCGAGATCCTTGCCCGGAACCGGGTGCCAATTCCGAAGACGGTCATTGTCCACAAGGATAATACCGATGAGGTGTGCGAGTCGCTCGGCCTGCCCTGCATCCTCAAACAGCCCGATTCCTCCTTTTCCCAGGGGGTGATGAAGGTGGAAAGCGTTGACGAGCTGCATTCCCATGTCGGTCGTCTGCTCGACAGATCTGATTTGATCATTGCCCAGGAGTTTCTCCCCACTGAATTTGACTGGCGGGTCGGCATCTTTGACCGGC
>CAZUZJ010000128.1:0-6540 GCA_964624225.1 uncultured Desulfobulbia bacterium
CTCGCCTTTGCCTGGGTCAATCTGGCCTCGGCCAAGATCATGTGCGACGATTTTCCTGGCGCCCTTGCCGCCGCCCGCAAGGCCGTGGAGCTTGATCCGGCCTTTGCCATGGCCCACAACAATCTCGCCGTGGCCTGTTACTACGCCAAGGATTATCAGGCGGCAAAGCAGGCGATGGAGGAGGCGGCCCGGCTTGGCTATCCGGTTGATCCAAACTTTATCAAGGCCGTCCACCAAGAGCTCTAATCATGGCCAAAAGCTCAAACATCAAAGTCCGCCCCTGGTGTCCCTTCTGTGGCCAGGATGTCAACCCTCCCCAAGAACCGGCTCGCCGCAAAATGGATGAATTCAAGGTCGGCGCCTGTCAGTGCGGAGCAGTCTATACCTCTGACCCGACCGGTTTCAACGTTGGCGCGGCCATGGTCGAGTGCATGGTCTACGCCTGTGACGACAACCCGGATCTGGCCTGGGAACTGGTGGCGGATGATGACTTTCTCACCGGTCGGATCGACAACTACGACGAACAGACCCATCAGGTTTATGAGGTCAAAAACGTCGATGGCCGGCGGGTCGGCGGAGTCCTGTATTTCATCCGGCTGACCCGGGATTTGGCCGATCTTTCCAAACGCCTCAAGCAGCACAAACAACAGACGGACGAGCGCTCCAGTCAGCCGATGAGCAAACTGGTCATCCCGCCGCTGGAACCGCAGCGCGATCCCAAGCGCAACAAAAAAAAGGCAGATAAGAAGGAAATCGCGGAACTTGTATTTGCCGGAGATATCGACGCTTTGGTTGATTTCTCCTTCGATGACCCCCGGACCCTCCGCTTCATGCAGCGACTGCTGTATGATCCGATCGAGGACAAACGCTGGTATTGCGCCCATGTCATCGGGCAGGTCTGTGCCAGGCTTGCTACCCGCAAACCCGGCGCCGTCAGCGACATGCTACACAGAATGTATGAGGCTTGCAGCGATTCCGCTTCGTCCCATTGGGGGCTGCTGGAGGCGATCGGTTCGATCATTGCGGCACGGCCCGACCTCTTCGGCGCCTTTGCCCGTCATCTCCTCATGTATCGCGGGGTGCCGACCTCCCGGGTCCTGGTGCTGTGGGCCATGGGCGCCATCGCGGAAACAAGTCCGGAGGTGGTGCGCAACACCCCGATTTACAGCATTTTTTCCTATGTCGATCATCCGGAGCCGATCACCAGGGGCCATGCCATCCGTTTGTTCGGTCGCATCAATGCCCGTGAACTGCAATCACAAATTGAGGCACAGGTCACTGACATTGCCCCTCTCGTCATTTACGAAAAAGGGTTGCCGGTGGCCGCCACGGTCGGCAACCTGGCCCGCGAGGCTCTTGCCTTGATGGCACAGAGCGACGTGACTTTTCACGAAGAATCAGGAGAATCAGGACAATGAGCGAAGCACAGAAAAAAGAAGAGAAGAAAAGTCAGGCACGCCTGGACTACGAGGCTGGTATGGAATTGCTGTCAAAAGGGGAAACCGCTCAGGCAGCCAATATGTTTCACAACGCCCTGATCGGTTTCGAGCAGGAGGGAGACATCAACGGCATCACCAACGCCACCGACAAACTCGGCGATATCTGTGCCGGCAAAAAGGAGCTGGATCGCGCCCTTGACTTTTACGACAAGGTCACCACCATCTGCCTCGATCAGGGGGACAACATCAGCGTCTTTACCATCGACAAGAAAAAAGCGAAACTGTATGCGGATTGCGGCCGATACGATGAGGCGATCACCCGCTATCTCGCCATCATCGATGAATACAATGCCATGCGCAACCCCCAGGGCACGGTGGACACCCTCCAGACCCTGGCCGAGGTCTATGTGGCGGCCGGCAACCGGGAGAACGCCGCAGACTGCTACCGAACCGCGGCAACCATCCATGAACGGTACAAACATAGCCGCCACGCCGCTACGCTCAAGCAGAAGGCGGAAGAGATCCTCAAGGTTGCTTAAGTTAATTTGCCAGAGTTAGGCATACAACGCAAAGAAGCCGTCACGGTCGTGCAGACCATGACGGCTTCTTTTATTTTGCGCAGAAAACAGACGAAGGGAATTATTTCTTCGCTTCCTCAGCCGCATCGCGGCTTTCTTCGTTTTTGATGCGGGAAGGAAGGGCATACATGGTCGTGCTGCCGCTCGACCAGAACATCAGTTTACTCTCCTTAACCAGCTCATTGGCGACGTTTTTGATCTCGCGGGGCTTGGCATCAGGATCGCAGGCATAAAAGTCCTTGACGTAGAGCTGCGGTTTCGGTGCTTTTGTTGCCTTCTCAATCATTGCTGCCTTCAATTCGTCTTTACTCAGTGCCATTTCATTACTCCTCTAAAATAGAGTTCCGGAATCCCTCCATTTTCACCCGCTCTGCCAAGCGAGAGTGACTGCGGATACCTTCGCACCCGCAGTCACCACGGAAGACCCAACTGCTGAAAGGCAGTCAATTATTTGATATGGCTGGTGAACTTGAACTGGGTCGAGGTTCTCCAGGTATCATAGGCCAGACGGTAATCGTCGATGGATTTGATGGTAAACGGAATGCCGGTCAGCTCAAAGAACTTCTCCCAGCCGATCCGCTCAGCCCATTCGCCGAGCCGCTCGTATTTACGGGCATGCTTGGCATAGGTTTCGAGGATCGTCTTCACGGCGGCAACGGTCTCCGGCCAGCGGGGAGGGGTGTTGGGCAGGAAGGGAATGACCAGTTTGGAGAATTTCGGCATCGACCGGGAGTTGGAAACCTTGCCGCCCACCAGGATGGCAATACCGTCACCTTCCGGATCGGCCAGCGGCATGGCCGGGCACATGGTGTAGCAGTTACCGCAGAACATGCAGCGCTCAGCGGTTACCTTGACCGATTTCACTTCCTCACCCTTGCTGTTGGTCTCCTTGGTCGGTTTGACCGCGCCCAGCGGGCAGGAGGCGATGGCCAGCGGCAGCTCGCAAAGGCCGGTGATGGCGTCATGATCGATCATCGGCGGTTTGCGGTGAATACCAAGGATGGCGATGTCAGATGCATGAACCGCACCGCACATGTTGAGGCAGCAGGCCAGCGCAACGCGAACCTGGGCAGGCAGGGTCATGCTGGTGAAGTAGTCGAACAGCTCATCCATAACCGCCTTGACCACGCCGGAGGCGTCGGTCGCCGGGGTATGGCAGTGTACCCACCCCTGGGTGTGAACGATGTTGGAAACGCTGGCGCCGGTGGCGCCAACCGGGAACTTGTTGCCGCGGCTGGCCAGGTCATCGAGCAGGGGCTGCACTTTGGCCTTGGAGTCAACCATGAACTCAACGTTATTCCGGGTGGTCCAGCGGACGTAACCGCCGCAGTGTTTGTCGGCGATGTCGCAGATTTCGCGGATCAGGTCGATACTGATCAGACGGGCGGCGCCGACGCGGACGGTCCAGCACTCCTCGCCGGTCTCACTCTTGTGCATCAGCACGCCCGGCTGGGTGATCTCATGATAGAGCCATTTGCCGAAGTTGTTCTTGATTACCGGCGGCATCATATCATTGTAGTGTGGGGGACCGATATCGGTAATTCTATCGGCCATCGGATTATTCGGATCGTAACCCATGTGTCTACCTCCTTATATCAATAAGAATGAAAACTTTCAGTTAGTGGAAGTGTTGAACACCACTTATTGAGCATGACGTTTGCGGAACTCGCGAATGTCGCGATCCCAGCCGCCCTCGACCTCGTCCTCGCTCCAGAAGACATAGGGATTGGAACGCGGTTCCTTGACATGCTGGGGAATCGGCTCGATTTCCATGACCTTGAGGAAGGTGGGCAGACCGACGCGCATGATACTTTCGCCGACGCGCTCGCGGTTCTTGCCGTTTTCCATCCACCAGTCCCAGATCTTCTCGATGACCTCGACGATCTCCTCGTACTCATTGTCTTCGGTAACCTTGACAAAGGGAACGGTCATGGTGGCGAACTGGGCGCCGTCAAGGATCGGGGCCTTGGCACCGACGCAGATGGTCGCGCCCTGCTCCACGCCCGGACGAAGGGCGCGCGGCATAACGTTGATGCAGTGCATGCAGCGGGTGCATTCCTTGTTATCGATCTTCAGGGTGTCACCTTCCATCCACATACAGCCGGTGGGGCAGAGGGCGATCACCTCTTTCTCGATGTCGAACTTGCCCCAGTCGCGGCCGGCATGGGCGCCGCCGTTGGCCGGATACTCGCCATTGATATAGGCCTTGACCGCTGCCTGATCGATGCGGATGTCGTCGCGCCAGGTGCCGATAACGGCAAAGTCGGAGCGGGCGATGGCGGCAACGCAGTCATTGGGGCAGCCGGAGAATTTGAATTTGAATTTGTAGGGAAAAGCAGGACGATGGATCTCATCCTGGTAGCGATTGGTCAGGGTATGGCAGAGCGACTGGGCGTCATAGCAGGCCCACTCGCAGCGGGATTTGCCAAGACAGCAGGCCGGGGTGCGCAGGTTGGAGCCGGAACCGCCGAGGTCCTGATTGAGGTTGTGGGTCAGGTCGTAGAACAGGGGCTCCAGGTTCGGGGTGGTGGTGCCGAGCAGAATCATGTCGCCGGTGGAGCCGTGCATGTTGGTCATGCCGGAGCCGTATTTCTGCCACAGATCACAGATGGCCCGCAGTTTCTCGGTGCTGTAATACATGCCGGACGGCTGGGCGATACGGACGGTGTGGAAATGGGCAACACCGGGGAACTGCTGGGGAACGTCGGAATAACGACCAACAATGCCGCCGCCGTATCCGAATACACCAACGATGCCACCATGCTTCCAGTGGGTGATTCTGTCCTTAAAAGACAGTTCAAGCTGACCCAGAATGTCCCAGCACTCCGGTTTGGTTTCGGCCTGGCGCTTGAGGTCCGTTACAAAGCTCGGCCAAGGTCCTTTTTCGAGTTCGTCCAATAAGGGCGTATCATGCTTTGGCATTTTCTCGTTTCCTCCTAAGGATCTGTTAATATGTAAGCCTATAACCTGCTCACCCGTCAGCTCTCCCTGATGACGCGCCTATCCACGCTCCATTTCCGCTACGGAATGAACAAACACAATACTGAATAGTAATTCAGTTTGGACGAACTTATCCATCTCCCAACGATTTGTCAACAAAAAATCTTTATCTGAAATAATGAAAATCACGGAATTCCGCCATTTCTTCTCACTCCGGTTTGCTAGCGCGGAAAATCAATAAGATAAGCCGCATATCCTGGCCCTGTCTTTCCCGCAATTCTTTTTTTCGTTCTGACGGAAATGGCGCAGCCGCAGAGAATCCCCCCGCACCGGCGAAAGATCGTATTTTTTTTGGACATTTTTCAGTCAAACCATGGTTAAATGGAAGCCACAGGAAAATGGTTGGATTTTTCCCGGTGCCCCCTTTCCCTCATCACCGGCCGCCATGAACCTGGTGCGGGGTGTCGGGCCGAAAAAATGCGGGTTCATTCACCGCGCCAGTTCCCCTCCTGCTGTACAGCCATGCATCTGCCTGACACTGCGCAGCGCAAACACAAACCGTCCCCTTCAACGCAAAATTATTTATCGTGTCACGACCAAAAAAAACGAGACTCTGCGAAGGCGGCATGTGCGGGCGGGCCTTCAAGCCCACCGGCACCCCCATGCCAAAGTTGCGAAAAATCGATCTGCTGCGGGACGAGCTTGAATCCCTCAAGCTCTGCGACCTGGAGGGATTGACCCAGGAGGAGGCAGGACAGAAGATGGGAATCTCCCGGGGAACGGTGCAGCGCATTCTGACGACTGCCCGCCGCAAAACGGCCGAGGCCCTGGTGACCGGCGCCGCCCTTGTTTTTCAGGTGGATATTCCTGAAGTGCGACAGATCCAGCCCCTGGTCGCCGGCCGGACATCCGATGACGGGGATAGACAGGACGATCCCTGCTAATCCCTGGTACTGGTAATGATCCCGTAAAAACCGGAAATCAACCACAGAGATCACAGAACACAAAAGGTAACTAACGTAATTTAAAAAGTTTTCCCTGTGCTCTCTTGGCGCTCTGTGGTGAAAATCCCTTTTAGGATTTTATCAATGGTGGCAGTCGCCACCGCCCTGGCAGGTGTGCTGGGGCTGCATGACCGGGAAACGCCCCTGCAGAAAGCCACTGACAACCGCCTCGACGTCGCGGAACTCGTCCCGCTCGGCGAAAAAGACATCAATCCCCACCTCATTGAAGCCCATGAGCGGCCGCGCTCCCATGCCGCCCACCACCAGGGCGTCGACATCGCGCTCCTTCAGCAACCGCACCGGCACCATGCAGCCTCCCGCCTCATGGGCGATATTGTCCAGGGTTTCGATTGCGGCGACCTTTCCCTCCTCAAGATGAATGACGGTGAAGAGATCACAGTGGCCGAAATGATCGGAACGGGTCGCTTTAATCCCGCCGGGACTGTTGGTCGGTACTGCTAATTTGATTTTTTTCATGGTGTTCTCCTTTTTTCATGCCCCCTTGGCAGGGGGACCAAAAATTGCGTCGGTAAACTTGACATACCAGGCTGCTGACTGCACCTGAATGATATAGGAAAC
>CAZUZJ010000128.1:6645-7468 GCA_964624225.1 uncultured Desulfobulbia bacterium
AGGAAACGGCGATAACCAGAGCGGCATTGGTTCCCTGGCTGCCGAAGGCGTTGATGGCAATGGCCAGGGCAATGGATAGATTACGCATGACCGTGCCGTAGACCAGGGCAATGCCGTCTCCCCGGTTGAAAAAGAATCTGCCCACCAGGGTGCTGAGCAAAAAATTGGCGCCGTACATCAGCAAAAGCGGCATGAAAATCACCCCAATGACCGCCGGATTGTCATAAATCTGCTGCGCCTTCAAGGCAATGGCGACAAAAACAATGCCCAGCACGCCAACGGTGGACAAGGCCGGAAACCGCGGGGCAATCTGATCCTTGAACTTCGGCATCCCGTGTTTTTTCACCAGGGACTGGCGGGTCAGATAGCCGAGCAGCATGGGAATGAAAACAATCACGACAATCTGCTTTACCACCAGGACGATGTCCACCTCCACCTTGGCGCCCATGAGAAACTGGACATAAAAGGGAGTGGCCAGGGAACCCAGGGTGAGGCCGATCACGGTCATGTTGATGGCCGCTGCCATGTTGCCCTTGGCAAAACCGGTCCAGGAGATGGTCATACCGCTGGTGGGCAGCAGCGAGGCGAGCAGCAGACCAAGAGCCATGTAGGGCTGATCCGGAAAGAAATATCGCCCCAAACCATAGGCCAGAAAGGGAATGACGCAGAAGTTAATCCCCTGGGTGACGGCCTGCAGTTTGACATTTTTAATCCCGTCCTGCAGATGCTTGATGTTCAGCGTCACCATCATCGGGTAGACCATGAGAAAGGTAAAGGGAACGATCAAAGATTTCATCTGCCTGATGATATCCGCATCAACCAT
>CAZUZJ010000129.1:0-7432 GCA_964624225.1 uncultured Desulfobulbia bacterium
AAGCTCAGGGTGATACTGCTGGAGAAAGGTGACGGCCGCAACATTGACGCCGATCACCGCAGAAAAACGTCTGTTTTCGTATTTTTCCTTCAGGTATCGGTGCATGCCCCGGACATTGTCCGCCGATGGCCAGCGCAGGGCATCCATATATTCAATATGCAACTCGATATCCTGACGGTCCTTGGCCAGCAGAATCTCTTCGATACCCTGATTGACCTTTTCGGTCCAGTCAAGGCCGCTGTGATACGAATGGAGAACAAGAACGTCCCGCAGCGGCAGATTGGAGGCAAAAATGGAGGATGGCAGACAAGCCAGGGAGACAAGTATCGTCCAGGCAAACAGCAGACCGGAATGACAATGCAGGGGGAAAGACACCTCAGGTTGCCTCGTTTCTGTGCCCGGAGATTGATGGCGTCGCATGCGCGGCCCTGCGGAACTTTCGACTCCGATACAGATCCGGAGTGTGCGGGTTGAGAGGGATGGCTCCTGCCGGTTTTTTGTTTGTCGACCATCGCGCCATGAGGTATGGTTGATCCATGCCCACCGCGAAGTATAAACAGCCCGCCTCGGATCCGGCAAGATTTATCCGCAAAATTTTCCTGCAGGAAAGCTGCCGGAACATGCCCTATGTGCGAGAAATCCTGGAACGGGCGGATGGCAGAGAGGTGAAAATCATTGCTGACCGCCACCTGCCGCATCCACAGATCGACGACTATCGCCGCGGCCTGAGCGCCGGCAAGCACCAGCTGCTGCTCTGCGCCAACCGCGGCAGTTTTTTCAAACCCTGCCCCGGCACCAGGGAATACCGCTGCTGTGACTACCAGGTGCTCAACATCGGCATGAACTGTCCGATGGACTGCGTCTACTGCATCCTGCAGGCCTATCTCAATAACCCCTGGATCTCCTTTTTCGTCAACATTGACGACCTGCTGACCGAACTCGAACTGGCGCTCATTGCCACCCGTCAGTTCTGGCGAATCGGCACCGGCGAATTCACCGACAGCCTGGCGCTTGATTCCCTCACCGGCCTCAGCCGCATTCTGGTCACCTTTATGCGCGACAAACAACGGGGGGTGCTGGAACTCAAGACCAAAAGCGCGGTTATCGCCAATCTGGCCGACCTTGACCATGGCGGTCGCACCATCGTCTCCTGGTCGCTCAACAGCCCGGCCATCATGGCGGGCGAAGAGTTCAAAACCGCTTCCCTGGATGAACGACTGATGGCGGCGGCCCAGTGCGCCCGCTGGGGATACCGACTTGCCTTTCATTTCGATCCCATTATTCTCCACCCCGGGTGGCAGGAAGGGTACGCTGAGACCATCGATCGGCTCTTCCGGGCGGTACCGGCCGAAAAAATCGCCTGGATCAGCCTCGGCGCCCTGCGCTTTCTGCCGGCCCTGCGGCCCATCGCCCTCAGCAGATTCCCGGCTTCCCGCTTCTTCCACGAAGAATTCATCATGGGGCTCGACGGCAAACACCGCTATTTCCGCACCCAGCGGGTCGAGCTCTACCGCCATCTGCTGACCCTGCTCAGAGAGCGGGCCCATCCCGCCACCTGCCTCTATTTCTGCATGGAAAGCGAGGAGATCTGGCAGGAATGCGGTTTTGCCCCGGGCCAGGGCGAACGATTGCCGGAGGCGCTTGACGAGGCGGTCGCCTCTCTGCCGTAAAAAAAAATTCTGCAACGAATCTCTTGCGTCTTTGCCGCTTTGCATTAAATTCTAGCTAGCTGCCGGAGGGGCGGCGCAGATGCCAAGATTTTTCCTATAATGACATCCGGCACGTCCGGCAGACAAGGAGTTCATGACATGATCAACAAGGCCATTCTCATCGGCAACCTGGGTTCCGACCCGGAAATCCGCTATACCCAGAGCGGCACGGCGGTGGCGAATTTTTCCGTCGCCACCACGGAAAAATGGAAGGGCCAGGACGGCCAGGTGCAGGAACAGACGGAATGGCACCGTATCGTTGCCTTTGCCCGATTGGCTGAAATATGCGGAGAATATCTGTCAAAAGGGTCCAAGATCTATATCGAGGGCCGTATCCAGACCCGTTCCTGGGACGACAAGGACGGCAACAAACGGTACACCACCGAGATCGTTGCCCGGGAGATGAAAATGCTTTCCGCCAAAGGCGGAGCGGGCTCATCCGGCAGCCAGTACGGCGACGAACCACCGCCGCCGGAGCCACGCCCCGGCGATGAGGTGCCGTTCTAAGATAATACAAGGACAATGCACAAACCTATGGCAGCCCACGACTATTACAAAATTCTCGGGGTGGCGAAGACCGCCACAGCAGACGAGATCAAGAAGGCCTTCCGCAAACTGGCCCTGAAATACCATCCGGACAAAAATCCCGGAGACAAAAAGGCCGAGGAGAAATTCAAGGAAGCCAACGAGGCTTATGCCGTTCTGTCTGACCCGGAAAAGCGTAAACAGTATGACACCTTCGGAGCCAACGGCTTCCACCAGCGCTTTTCCCAGGAAGACATTTTCCGCAACTCCGATATCGGCTCCATCCTGCGGGAGTTCGGCATCAATTTCGGCGGCATGGGCGGCGGCTTCCGTACCTTTTCCAGCAGCGGCAGAAGCCCGTTTGACGATATCTTTGCCCAGGCCGGCGGGTGCCGTTCCCAGGGGTGCGGCAGTCGCCAGCAACCAGTCAGGGGACAGGACCTCACATTGGAGATAACCGTCTCGCTCCAGGAGGTCATGACCGGAGCGGACAAGACCATCGTTCTCGGCCGCGGCGGGGAAAAGGTGGCGGTGAAAATCCCGGCGGGCATTGAAAGCGGCAAGAAGCTGCGCATCGTCGGCAAGGGTTCACCCTCCCCCATGGGCGGTGAGCCGGGCGATCTCTATCTGCTCGTCACCGTGGCCCCCCATGAGCTGTTCAGTCGCGACGGGAACAACCTCGTCATTGAAAAACAGATCCCATTCAGTGCGGCGGTGCTGGGTACGGAAATCGACGTTCCCACTCTGAACGGCAAACAGTTCAAGGTCAAGGTTCCCTCCGGCATCCAGCCCCAGGCCAAACTGCGCCTGAAGGGCCACGGCCTGCCGGCCGGCCCCCATGGACCGCACGGCGACATCCTGGTCAAAATCAGCGTCGAGGTGCCCCGGCATATCAGCAGTGAACAGAAAAAACTGCTGGACGAACTCGCCGCCGCCGGGATGTAGCAGGGCGCCAGCCTGACCAAACCGGCGGCCACGGCCGTGACCGCCGGTTTGAATCTTCATCTGCTCTTCCGTTTCCAGCGCCACACCACCCTTTATCCTGACCTTGGCCCTTGCCGCCGGAAAAACCGACACAATAAGGAACCTTTTCGCCGGTGGTCGCGTTGTTCGAAAAGAGAATATATGGGAAAAATACTGCGCCTCCTTTCACCCTTTTTCAAGCCAGATGATTTCGAAACGATTGTTGCCACCCATCTGACGAAACTTCATCGGGTTGCCTATCGCCTGACCCGGAGGGCGGAGGATGCGGAGGATCTTGTTCAGGATGTCATCGTCAAACTCTACCCCAAGCGGGACGAGATCTGCCGACTGGAAAAGCCCGGCCCCTGGCTGGTCAAGGTACTCTACCGCACCTTCATCGATCAGCGCCGCCGGGCGGGCCGCTCTCCTCTTTCTCTGGTCCTGCAGGAAAACGACAACGATGGCACCTCTCTCCTCGACCAGGTGACGACCGATGAGAACAACCCGGAACGACTGTCCGAGAACAGCCAACTCCGCGACAAACTGCTGGCCGCCATTCATTCCCTTAATCCGGACCAGCAGCATCTCTGTATCCTGCATGACATGGAAGGGTATACCCTGGCCGAACTCGAGGAAATTCTCGAAACACCGATCGGCACCCTCAAATCCCGTCTGCACCGGGCCCGGGCAAACTTAAGAAAATTTCTCGAACAGGAAACCTTTTTACCAGGATAAACGTGTAGCAATTAGAGGTAAGCTTATGGACTGTAAAAAAATAATGACCCTGCGGGATGACCTTCTTGACAGCGCGCTGTCTGCGGCAGAAACCGCTGCCATTGCCCGGCATGCCGCCAGCTGCCCACAGTGCAGTGACATGCTGCGGCGTGACGCCGAGCTTATCGCCGCCCTGCGCTCCATGCCGGCGCCAGCTCCTTCGCCCGATCTTGCCGTCCGGGCCCTGGCTGCGGCAAGAAGTGCCCATGACAACCACCAACAGCGGCACTACTCCCGCTGGATTGGCGCGGCGCTCGCCGCCTGCCTTGTCGTTTGGATCATGATCGGCCTGCCGGGCAAAACCCTGATAAGTCCGGATCCCGCAGGGTCAGGGCTGGCCATGGTCGCCCTGAAACTCCATGAGGAAAAAACCGTCACCGTGGTGGTCAACGCCCCCCAGGATCTCATCGACGCCGCCGTCACCATTCATCTGCCGAAGCAACTGGAGATGAGCGGTTTTCCCGCGAGCAGCGAGATCAAATGGACCACCACCCTGCGCAAGGGGAAAAACCTGCTGCGCCTGCCGTTGACCGCCAGAGGGACGGGCAATGCCGAGATCGTGACCCGAATCGATCATCTCAACAGGAGCAAAGTTCTCCGTCTTGAGATGCAGATCGACGACGTTGCACCGACCGGCGCCTTCTCCGCGGCACGGTATATTGTCTAACAAAACCGCAGCGACGGAAAAATTAGATGGTCCCGTAAAAAACCCGCAAACCATGGTCGGCGGGAACGAGAAAACAACGAGTTACAAAACATCGCCCGTCGGAATCGTGGTTTTTTACGATTCCGACAAAAAATGCTGCAACTTTACCGATTGATGATATATTCTTGGCAATGTTTGATAGGAATTGCCGGTTCCCTTGCCGTTGGTTCATGAGGTTGACAATGAAATTTTCACCCAGCAGTCTCACCCTCATCGCCCTCCTTCTCTTCCACGCCAATGCCCTTGCCGCTGACGTGGAACTCGATGTCACCATGGAGGTGATCGACGAGGATGTCGTCTCCTCGGAAGAGGTGATGAACATCATCGAGCTGCCTGCCGTTCAGATCCGTTCGGAAAAAGAGCGGCAACAGGGCGACGGCGAGCAGACTCGCAATCAAGGGGCGACGCAGTCAGGCGGTAGCGGTAGCGGTCAGCAGCAGACACCGCAGGCGGGGCAGGATGAGCAGCGTCGTCCCGACGCTCCCCCTGCCGCACAACGCCCTGACGATCCACCGGCAATCGAACGGCCCGACGAGAGCCCGGCCGTTGCCCGACCCGAGCCGCCGGCCACACCGGCTGTTCCGGAAACGCCGACGATTCGGGAGCAGCCGACCACCCCGCCGGCGGTCGAGCGCCCGACGGAGCCGCCGACGGTTGAACGCCCCGCCGCCCCACCGGCGGTTGAACGCCCCGCCGCGCCGCCAGCTGTTGAGCGTCCCTCAGCTCCGCCAGCTGTTGAGCGTCCCTCAGCTCCGCCAGCTGTTGAGCGTCCCTCAGCTCCGCCAGCTGTTGAGCGCCCGGTCGCCCCGGAACGGCCCGACACCACAGTCCGTTCCGGCGTCATCGACGCACAGAAAGATATTCAGGAAAGGGCACGGGAGACCAAAGAGAACACCGCTCCTCAGAAAGGGAAATAACCCCCTCCTTCCCGACCATTCAGCCACAGCCCCGCCCCCCTGGCGGGGCTTTTTTTTCCTCGCATCACTGCCGTTGCCTCGACCCGATCAGCCGACCGCTGCTTTTTTCATTGCAAAGACTGCGGGAAATTGGCACAATCTCTTTGCACATGATACCGTGACAATCCCGCAGAAGCCGCCCGCCTTCGGCCGCTGTGCATTCCCCCGATATTCCCAGGCGGATGGTCATATGATACTGCCTTTCCCTGCCATCACCATTGCCCGACGCGTGCTGTTGCTTCTTGCCCTTTTGATTCCTGTCCCAGGCGAGAACACCGCGGCATCCCCAGTTGACGCAGCCTCCACCCTGTTCAGCCAGGGAATCACCCTCGCCAGGCAGGGAAACCATGAACAGGCCCTGGCTCTCTTTCGACAGGCGGAGGCAGCGGGCATCAACAAACCGTCCCTCTACTACAACATCGGGGTGTCCGCCTATAAAGCCGGGCGCTACTCCGAGGCAAAGGAGGCCTTCCACCGCACTGCCGCCTTTCCCCGCATGACCGCCATCGCCTATTACAATCTCGGCATCATTGCCGAAAAAGAAGGGGAGCGGGAAACGGCAAGAAACTGGTTACACCGTGCTGTTGAAAGCGCCACAGCCTCCGATGCCCGCACCAGGGAACTGGCGGCCTATGCCCTGGCTACGCTCAGCGGCAAAGAACAGGCCCCGCTTTGGGAAAAATATGTCTCCCTGGGCCTGGGTTATGACGACAATGTCGAACTGTCCGCCACCGACCTGCTGCAGGCCAGCAACCAGTCAGACGCCTTTCTCGATCTTTTCGCCTTTTTCCGTCGACCCCTGCACCAGACAGAAACGCACAGCGGTTCCTTTCTCCAGTCGAGCTTTTTCTATCTCAAGTACGAAGACATCAGTGAATACGACACCGGTTCCGCCACCGTCGAGTATGCCTGGTGGAAAAACTGGAGTTCCATGCAGTTCGAAGCAGGTGGCGGCTATCAGTATATTCTGCTGGACGGCGACAGCTACGAGCAGAGCCCCTTGCTCCGCCTCCAACTCACCGTGCCGGTCGGCTCGGCAACCGCGCTGCGTTTCCTGCAACGCGCCGATTACCATGACGTGCTGGCCGACGAGTATGATTACCTGACAGGCTGGCGCCACCGCAGCCAGGCTGAGGTGATGCAGAACTGGCCGAAAATCCGCGCCAGCCTCTCCTGCGCCTATGAGTTCAAAGACCGCGACGATCACGACTATTCCCCGACCCGCACCACTCTGGCAACCAACATCCGGCTGCAACCCCTCGACCGTCTTGCCGTTGCCTTTGCCCTCTCCTGGCGCGACAGCAACTATGACATCGCCCACAGCCGGGATCGGGACGAAGAACAGCTCGACGCCACGGTGGAGGTCCTCCTCTCCCTTACCAACGGCTGGGAAACGTCGGTCCGCTATCAGTACACGGACAACGATTCGAACGACACCTTTTACCAATACGAACGCAACGTCATCACCCTCATTCTTTCCCGTTTTTTCTAACCCCATGGAAACAAAAATAAAGATCGGCATCAGCGCCTGCCTCACCGGGGCAAGCGTCCGCTACAACGGTGGCCACTCCCGCGACCCCTATCTCATGGACACCCTGGGACACTACCTTGACTACGTCCCCGTCTGCCCGGAGTCGGAATGCGGACTCGGCACCCCGCGGGAGGCGATGCGGCTGGTCGGCGATCCCGCCCGGCCGCGCCTGATCACCATCCACAGCAAACATGACCTGACCGAACAAATGCACACCTGGGCCGCCAGGCGGGTGCAGGAGCTGGAAAAGGAAAATCTCTGCGGCTTT
>CAZUZJ010000130.1:0-7402 GCA_964624225.1 uncultured Desulfobulbia bacterium
TGATCGGTTTTTTCAAGAGCATGAGCTGACGATAGCCCTCCAGGCCGTGGGAGATCACCTCCATCTGCGCCAGCCGCGCCTGCGGAATAAGCAGAGAGGAGACCAGTACATGCGGATTTTCCTCGGCCCCGGCCAGGGTGAAGGGAATCAGACTGCGCACCAGTTCGCCGTCCTCGATCTTCTGGATGGCGATCTGGTGCGCGTCACCGCTTAACGCCTTGCGCAGCTGATCAGGGGCGACATCCGGCACCTCGTCCTCCACCACCACTCGCTCCCCAAAAACCCTGACAACATAACTGCGCTGGGCAGAAACGATCTCGAGCCCGCTGAGACCATGACTGACGACGATGTCGCGGAGAAAGCCGGAAAGCTCGGGTCCGGCATCGAGCTGACGCCGTTCGATCCGTGCCGCGATGTTCGACCCGATGCGGCGCAGTTCATCCCGCTTTTCCTGATAAACTTCCTGGCCGACATGAAGCGACTCCAGCAAAGATTGCTCAACCTTGATGTTGAACCAGTAGTCCATGCTGGTGGAAACGAACTGCAAACTGATGAAAAAAAGCAGGCCGGTGGGGATAAGGGACAGGGAGACAAAGGCGACAACGAGCTTGGCCCGCAATCTGGCGCCGAGGATCTTTTTCCTGCGCTCAAAGACGAGCTGGGCCAGGTTGCGCAGGACAAGAAAGACCATGAGCAACAGCAACAGGACGTTGAAGTTGATCAGGACAAAAACAAGGACATTACCGCTGACCGGAAACGGCACGGTGCCGAGCTGAAAGACCCTGGTCTCGGCCAGGGTCAGGAGCGGAATGAGCAGCAGACAACAGATGATCGCTGTCCACACCTTCCTGCGTTTTTTTTTATCACTCCGCTGCTGATCCAGACTTTCCATAGGAGAATGCGAGACTTTTCCAGTCGGTTTCAAAGGTCCAGAGCTGTCCGAACGGCATGATATATTGAAAATTGAGCGGCAAATCTTTCTTGGCGAGCCGGGCCCGCACCCTGACCACATAGCCGCTCCCCTTCTCCATGGCAGCAAGTTCCACGAGATGGAAATCATTGACCCTGTTCATGGCAGAGCGGGCCTCTTCCAGCTCATGGAAGGAAAGAGCAAGAGCGCCGTGTTCCTCGAGTTCAACGGTAAACTGCTCTTTCAGGGAATCATAAGTCATGGTGTGGGTAAAGGCGCGGTTAATGACCTTCCGTTCGCCACCGCCGCCTCGGGCCTGATAGAGTTCGACAAAAAAATTGAAGCTCACCGGAATGCCGTTCTTCACTCCCTGTTCCATCTCCGGGCTGAAGGCGTCGCGGAGCACACAATAGAAAAGCAGATCCCGCTCGGAATTAATCACCGCGAGCTCCTCGATCCGGGCGCCTTCCGCGGCGAGGACCGCAGCTTTGCTGACGGGCAGAACGAGTGCCGACACAAGCAACAGGAGACCAGCAAACATCCGTAAGCTGCGCCACCAGCCATTCATGCCGGACCAATCCTCTCCAGAAAAAATTCGTGCTCCCACATCCGTTTTCCGGCAAAGCACCGACGCAGCTCCTCCCACTCCTCTTCGAGGGCATCCTGAATGAGTCCCTGCAGATCTTCGAGAATCTCCAGAACCTGCTCTTTGGGCGAGGTTTCGACATAGAGATGGAGATGATCCGGAGCAAGCCAGAGCAGCAACACCCGGCCGGCCATCAGCCGGGCACAGGAAAGAAAGGCGTCATGGAGAAACGGGACGAACCCGCCGCTGTCGGCAAAAACGGGCTGCCGATGTCGAACAACCCAGATGACATGAAAGCGGGCCAGCGCCACCAGCATTCCCGTCCCGTTGCAGCCCGGCCGGGCACAGCCTTTGCCGCCGCAGCGGCCGGAGTTGATCCGGGCCACCACGTCCTCAAAATAACGATCCTTATCCTGGCAGACGTCAAGATCCACAACCGGACTGTTTCTGCCGACAATGGTGAGATGAGGGCGGAAGGCGGCACAGGTCAGTTCATCAGTGCCGGCAGCGCGCCGGACAATGTCGCAGAGAAAGGATTCACTCATCGCCTGATCCCGGCAGACCTGACAGCCGGCGACCGGATGCCGACCGGAACGGGAAAAACAGCGGGCGCAGCGCAACGGCAGTTCAGTGGGCATGACCGGCTCCTTGCCAGTTTTTCAGGACCAGCCGGCGGGCCCTTTCCAGAAACGGGCCGAAGGTGGCGGAATTGACGGCGGCCAGGGCAACGCCGTCGGCCGCGTCAACCTCAGCGCGGACAACGGCCTCGTCCACCAGATCGATCTTGTTGTAGACCCGCAGGATGTTCATGTCCGCCAGATCAAGTTCCCGCAACAGTTCGTCGACAACTCGGGCCTGCTCGACATGGCGCGGGTTGCTGATATCGATGACGTGGACCAGCAGATCCGCCTCATGCAGCTCTTCCAGAGTGGCGCGGAAGGCCTTGAGCAGCTCGTCGGGCAGATTACGGATAAAGCCCACTGTGTCGGTGATGATAACCTCGACGTCCTCCGGAAAACGCAGCCTTCTGCTCGTCGGATCGAGGGTGGCAAACAGCTTGTCCTCCGCCAGGATATCGCTGTTGGTCAGGGTGTTGAGCAACGTCGACTTGCCGGCATTGGTATAGCCGACCAGGGAGATGACCGGCAGATCCTTCTTGCGCCGCCGCGACCGGCGCTGGTGGCGTTCCTCGCCGATCTCCTTCAGCCGCTTGGCCAACTTGCTCAAACGGTCATTGATCCGCCGCCGGTCGATTTCGAGTTTCGTTTCACCCGGACCGCGACCGCCGATGCCGCCGGTGAGGCGGGAAAGGGCGTCATCCCGCTGGCCGAGCCGCGGCAGCAGGTATTTGAGCTGGGCCATCTCGACCTGGAGCTTGCCCTCGCGGCTCAGGGCGCGGCGGGCAAAGATGTCGAGAATGAGCTGGGTGCGGTCGATGACCCGCAGCTCGGTATGATCAGTGATGGAACGGATCTGGGAAGGGTTGAGTTCCTGGTCGAAGATGAGCAGGTTGGCGTTTCGTTTCAGGGCAATGAGCATGATGTCGGCCAGTTTTCCCTTGCCGAGGATGAATTTCGGATTGATCCGGTCGCGCCGCTGGATGATGGTCTCCACCACCTCGACATCATCGGAGCGGACCAGTTCGATCAGCTCATCCATGGACTCCTGAGCCGCGGCCTTCGCCGCGGTGGTGACGCTGACGAGAATGGCCCGATCTTTCTTCAATCCTCGCTGGCGGGACGAGCCGGCGCGAACGAACTCGTCCTCCAGGGCGGCAATGAAGTCACGAAAATCGTGGCGCTGCCGGGAAGGCGCCACCGGCGGCAGAAAGGCCCAGTTTTTTCCAGCTGCCGCCACCGGCAGCAGATGGACGACATAAAGACGCTCCGGCAGGCCGCTGTCCAGCACCCTGATCATGGCCATCAGATCGAGACGGAGAAAAAGCAGATCCATCAGGTCATCTTCGGTCAGGTCTTCACCGCCGAGATGGGTATGGACGCAACGCAGGCCCTTCAGACGGCCGCCGGCGGAACGGATCTGGGACAGGGCCGGAATGACGATCTTTTTCGCATCACCGACAATGACCATCTCCACCTTGCCGGAACGGGAAAGCAGTACGCCGATCTGACGGCCGATGGCGGCGGACAGCTGTGCCATCTCCCGCGCCATTTCCGGCGAAACGATCAAATCAGGCGGCACCCGCCGGGCGCCGAGTCGCTCCAATCCTTTGAGCTGCGCGGTTTTCAATCCGCCCGTATTACCAGTAACCGTGCTTATATGCCAGCTCCTTGATGTGCCGCGCCGCTGTCGCGGCAATCTCAGCCTTTTGCCCGCAGGATGCGCTTGTCGCCCACCCGCAGGGTCACCTTGATCTTGTCGAAGTATTCGAGCAGGGGGATGGAAAATTTTCGGGTCAACCCGGTCAGATCCTTGAAACGGGGGGCGTCGATTTCCCCTTCGCGCTTCATGTACTCCACCAGTCGGGTTTGCAGGGCGTCGAGCGAGCCGCTGTGAAAATAAAAATCATTGGTCACCTTGGTGACCAAACCATCCTTGACGAGGAGAGCGAGCACCTCCAGCACCAGTGACTGGGGCACATCGGCAACGGCCTCATACACCTCCTTCATTGTCGGGGCGGAGAGCCCGGCATTGGCAAAGAGGGAAAGCATCTTCTCGCGGATCACCTTTTCATCGGCCTGCAGGGAGACGGTGTGACCGGCCAGCCGCACCACCCCTTCATCGAGGGCGATCGTCCCTTTTTTCGTCAGTTCGGTCAGGACGAGCTGATAAAGCTTCTGTCCCAGTCCCGAGTGGGCGCGGTTACGCAGCTCCTCCTTCGGCAGACCGGGTTTCAGCGGGTTTTCCCGATGGAATACCGTGAGAATCTCGCCGATTTTCGTCAGCAGCTTTTCATGGATCTCCCGGGCGACAAAGAGCTGCTTTTCCGCATCCACCACCACCACCTTGCGGGCGGAAATCGGACCGTTCATCAGCTTTTTGAACCGGTTCCCGAAACAGCCGAGTTTCACCGACAGATCGGCACCGGTGAGTCCGCTAAAGCCGCTTTCCCGGACATGAAAGAGAGCGATCTCCTCCAGAGAACCTTTTTGATAAGTGGCGAAGATCTCCTCGTTAACCGCTCGGAAGCGCCGGCGCTTCGGGGCAAAATTGTTGTATATCATGCCGCCGCCGATGGTGGTCACCGGCGAATAGCGCCGCACGACGTAGTGATCGCCGGGCCAGATCCCCACCGGTTCCTCCAGCAGCAGCTGGACATTGGCGGTGCCGCCCGGGGCGAGTTCCTCATCCTCCAGAAGGACGATGCGGCCCATGATCTCGGCGGTGCCGAGATGAATCCGCACCCGGCTGCGGTTTTTGATCGGCTTGTCGTTGGAGGAGAGGTAAAGAAAATCGGCATCCAGCATGTAGGAGGGCCGCAGACAATCCATCGAGGCCAGCACATCGCCCCGGGCGATCATCTCCTTTTCCACCCCCTGAACGTTGATCGCCGTCCGGTTGCCGGCCTCCACCATCTCGACGCTTTTGCCATGCACCTGGATTCCGCGAATTTTACCGGACAGGCCTTTGGGGTAGACCATAACATCATCCCCCACCGCAATGCGACCGGACAGCGAGGTGCCGGTCACCACCGCGCCGAAGCCCTTCATGCTGAAGATCCGGTCCACGGCAAGCCGGAAAGGTCCGTAGGCCTCGGTGAACTCACAGGCCGCAACCAGCCGGTCAATGGCCTGGCGGGCCTCGTCGATGCCCTCACCGGTGGTGGAGGATACCCTGATCAGAGGCGCTTCGGCGAGAAAACTGCCGGCAAAAAATCCCCGCACCTCGTCCTCCACCAGATCGAGCCATTCCGGGTCCACCATGTCCTTCTTGGTAAGGATAATGAGCCCGTTTTTTACCCCGAGCAGGCGGCATATCTCGAAATGCTCCCGGGTCTGGGGCATGACCCCCTCGTCGGCGGCAACGATAAAGGCGACGAGATCAATACCCGCCACCCCGGCCACCATATTCTTGACAAAACGTTCATGGCCGGGAACATCGATGATGCCGAGCCGATGACCGCAGGGCAGATCGAGATAGGCAAACCCGAGTTCTATGGTGATGCCGCGCTCTTTTTCCTCTTTGAGTCGATCGGTGTCGATGCCGGTCAGGGCGCGGACAAAGCTCGTCTTGCCGTGATCGACATGGCCGGCGGTTCCCAGGACGACTTCGCGCATGATCAGAAACCCCCGTTGAGATATGGGTTGTGCCGCTTCCCCGCACCGATGGTGGAGCGGGAGCCGCCGTACCCGTGGCCGGGCCAGACCACTGTTTCATCCGGCAGACAGAGCAGGTGCTCGCGGATGGAGCGCATGAAGAGCTGCAGGTTGCCGCCGGGGAAATCGGTCCGCCCCACTGCGCCGACAAAGAGGGTGTCGCCGCTGAACAGATGGGGGGCGGCATAGAGACAGATGCCGCCCGGGGTATGGCCCGGAGTGTGAATAACCCGGAAGGCAAGGGTGCCGACCGACAACACATCATCATGCTTCACCAGTTTGTCCGGCGGCGGCGAAGGGGGCAGACCGAGCATGGAAAAATAGTGCTGGACGTCGGGGCGGCCAAAAAAGCGGGCGTCCTCTTCATGCATGACGATCGACGCACCGGTGGCCTCCTTGATCGGACCGTTGGCGCAGACATGATCCGGATGGCCGTGGGTGTTGACGATATACTGGACCGCTATCTTCTCAGCGGTGATGGCAGCCAGAATCTTCTCCTCATCGCCGCCCGGATCGATGACGATCCCCTTGCCCGTCTCCTCGCAGGAAACGAGGTAACAGCATACCGCCATGGAACCAACTGTCAGTTGTTTGATTCGCATAAAAGTAAAGTAAAGTGCCTGAAGTGTCTGAAGTGCCTTAAGTGCCTGAAGTGTCTAAAGTGCCTAAAGTGTCTAAAGTGCCTTAAGTGCCTAAAATTAAAGGTTGTTATCTGATCCGAATACGTACCGGCACTTCAAGTACTTTAGGCACTTTAAGTACTTAAAGTACTTTAGGCACTTGAAGTATTTGAAACCATCAACATCAACAATTACAGGTCGACGGATTGCAGGTCGAGCCGCAGGCGCAGCCGGAATCGGCATTGGCCAGGCTGACCGGCTTCACCGTGGCCAGTTGTTTTTCGACACTGGCGATAATGGCGGCAAAGGCGCGGACCGCCGGGCTGTCCTCATCGGAGCTCAGATAGGGGGTTCCGTCATCGCCGCCGGCTACCACCCGCGGATCAACCGGCACCCGGCCGAGGAAATTCACGCCGAACTCCTGCGCGGTTTTCTCGCCGCCGCCGGTCTTGAAGATCTCCACACTCTCATTGCAATGCGGGCAGATGAAACCGCTCATGTTTTCCACCATGCCGAGGACATTCATCTTGACATGCTTGCAGAAGTTGAGTGATTTGCGCACATCGGCCAGGGCCACCTCCTGCGGAGTGGTGACCACCACCGCATGGGCGTCCTTGATCGTCTGGGCCACGGTCAGCGGTTCATCGCCGGTACCCGGCGGGGCGTCGATAACGAGATAATCGAGGTCGCCCCAGTCCATGTCCGCAACAAACTGGCGGATTGCCTGCACCTTCAGGGGACCGCGCCAGATAATGGGATCATCGCGGTCCTCCATCATATATTCAAGGGAAATGACCTTGAGGTTGTCATTGTACTGCATGGGCGGCAGCAGGCCGTTGTCCCGGGCATGGGTGGCATGCAGTTTTTCGGTGAGATTGAGCATGCGGCAGATATCCGGACCGTGCAGATCAACATCCATCAAACCGACCTTATAGCCCTTCCTGGCCAGGCCGAGGGCGAGATTGGTCGACACCGTGCTTTTGCCGACCCCGCCCTTACCGCTCATCACCAG
>CAZUZJ010000131.1:0-2577 GCA_964624225.1 uncultured Desulfobulbia bacterium
GTGGTGGCGGTCGTGCTGGCGCCGCTGTTGTCTGTGACCAGCAGGGGGGCGATATAGGTGCCGGGCAGGTAGTAGGTATGGGTGGTGATGGCGCCGTTGCCGGAATCGCCGTCACCGAAGTCCCAATCGTAGCCTATGATCGTGCCGTCAAAATCGCTTGAGGCGGAACCGTCAAAGGTGACGGCCAGGGGAACCGGGCCGCTGCTGGTGCTGGTCTGGAAGGAGGCGGTGGGGAGGTAGTTGCCGTAGGCGTCCATCTGGGGCGGCACCAGGGTAAAGGGCGTTGAATGCGGGGTTTCGCCGTCCGGGCCGATGGCTGTCATGGTAAAGGTGATCGGGCTGGTGCCGATGAAGGTCTCGCAATCCATGGCCATGGTCGTGGTATCGGCGCTTTCGCAGAGCAGATAGCCTTCCTGGTAGAGGCGAAACGATTCGGCAACACCACCGTATTCCCATTCCGCGTGGATGGTTTTCAGGGTGGCGGCAAAGGCGTGAAACGGTTGCCCGGCAATGAGGAGCGCCGTCAGGAAAAGGCGGAGATGGCGGTGGAAGAATTTCATGCGGGTCGCCTCTTTGAGTGAGAACATCTGGTCGTCAGGCCGGGGTGGGACGTGTGCAGGGGGTTGCGTTCCCTTACCATGAAGACCTCGAAATGATTATATGAGGTAAAAGTGTCAACTTTCAAGTAACAATTGTGATGGCGTCGTAAAAAGTCCGATCTGCCGCTTTGCGGCGGGATCGTGAAATGCGCGACGTACCATTTGTCCGCCTCTGTTTTCACGACGTCACCGCGCCTTGCAGATCGAATTTTTGTGCGGAGCCATCCAGTTACTGTTTGCGATTGCATCAATTATGAAAGTACTTTTGTTAAAGATGATAAGAAGTAAATATTTAAAGGGGTCGAGCTGTTTTTCTGCCGGGGATCACGGAAAAGTCCATTTCTGGAGCCGGCGGATGGGTGTATAGCAAGGAGTATGCCTCGGGCGTGTTTCTTGAAAAAGTCGTTTCGTTTCAATGTCTTGCTTGGTTGACAGGAGTGGCGGGATGGCCGGGGTGTTAAAATGATTTAGCCATATGCGGTCTGAATGGCTTATTTCTTAATTTTTTTTGTCAATCGGCAGTCCCGCTTGTCGCGGGAAGAGGGGAATAGGTGATTCCTGCCGACAGGGTGCTTTCCTTTCCTTCCCGGTCGATCGCCTTCAGGGCAAAGGTCGTGGGGAAATCTTCAAGAATGGTCAGGCAGCTCAGTTCCCGCGCCTCGGGGTCGTGGGTCTCGCAGACGAAAGTTTCGTTCCGGTACAGGCGAAAGCCGCTGATGGCGCTGCGGTCGTTGTAGTCCCAGCTGATCGTCACGTTACGCTGCATGGTCGTGGCTGACCAGGTAAGCCCGTTTGAGGGGCGGCTCTCGTTGCCGTAACGATCCACCGCGGTCATGGTAAAGGTGATCGGGCCGGGTTCGAGGGGGGTGAGGCAGCGCAGTTCCGTCGCCTCGGAGTTGCTGGTCTGGCAGATGAATTCGCCGTTGCGGTAGAGGCGAAAGGCGCTGATAGCCGTTCTGTCCGCATAGTCCCAGTTGACGGTGATCTGCTGTTGCTCCTCGGCGGAGGAGGTGGCCGGCGGGACAGTGATGCTTGTCTGGGTCCGTGCCGTTGCGCCATCGTCGTCCGTGGTCGTCAGGGTGATCAGATAGGTGCCGGCTGCGGTGAACGGGTGTTCCGCATAGGGGCCGCTTGTCGTGCTGCCGTCGCCGAAATCCCAGCTGTAGCCAATGATCAGTCCCTCGGCGTCCTCGGAGTCGTAAGCGGTGAAGCGGTAGAGATAAGGGGTGACGGCAACGACGTTCATGTTGGCCGTTGGCGGGGTGTTGGTGGGAGTGAGGACCGGCAGCTCATTGACGACGATGGCGACTCGTGTCTGCGCCGTGCCGCCTTCGTTGTCGGTTACCGTCAGGGTGGCGGCGTAGGTGCCGGGCAGGTAAAAGGTGTGGTTCGTGAGCATGCCGGTTGCGACATGACCGTCGCCGAAATCCCATGCAAAGTCAATGAGGGAGCCATCCGGGTCAACGGAGAGGGAGGCGTCGAATGCGACTGCCAGGGGGGCCTGACCGCTGCTGACGTTCGCTGTGCAGGCGGCGGTCGGCGTGGTGTTGCCGTAGTCGTCGAGGGGCGGCGGCACCAGGATGAAAGGGGCGGAATGCGGGGTTTCCCCGTCCGGCCCCATGGCGGTCATGGTGAAGGTGATGGGGGTGTCGCCGATCAGGGTTTCGCAGTCCATGGCAAGCCTGGCCGTGTCAAAACTCTCGCAGAGCAGCGTTCCTTCCCGGTAAAGACGGAATGCGGTGGCGTTACCGCCGTATTCCCATTCGGCGTGGATCGTTTTCAGGATGTCGGCGGCAAGTGGAGCCGGCAGCATGGCCGGGAGCAGGACAATGAAAAAGAGTGCAGCGTGGTATGGTGCGAGCTTCATTCTGTGTCGGTCTTTTTATGTTGGGGAGACCGGCGAAAATGGCTACAGGGGGTTCGGCGTGTTTTCCGATTGGGGGGCGCAAGAGGAGAGACACGAGACAAACGTCGCGTA
>CAZUZJ010000131.1:2677-7391 GCA_964624225.1 uncultured Desulfobulbia bacterium
GCGTGTTTTCCGATTGGGGGGCGCAAGAGGAGAGACACGAGACAAACGTCGCGTATTTAAGCAAACCCCGTGCCGCGCTTTCTGCTGCTAAGGAGTTTGGCGACGAATTAACCGGCGACGCGGGTCAGCTTTTTTTCAATTTCCGGGTCAGGGCCGGAAGAAGCCCGATGAGGCCGCTACTGAAAAGGGCAAGGGTGGAAGGAAGGGGAACAGGGTCGGCGCTGATTTCGAATTTGAGATCGCTGCTTGCCGACATGTACGGGGTGCCCGAGTTAAAGAGGTACATATTCCCGTCTGAGTATGGGTTGGAGAATGCGTATTCGGCGAGCCATTCGTCTGTGTCATTGAATAGGGCAAAGGAGTAAAGCGCGCCCGGGGTGAAGGTGAAGCCGCTGATGTCGATGTTCAGGCGTCGGTCGCTCTGGAGCAGCGTGGAAAGATCGATGTCGTGCCAGGCGTGGCGGACGGATGCGAACGCACCGGTGAAGAGGGAAAGGGTGACGGTGCTGTCGATGCTGGAGGGGTTGGCGAGGGTGATGCCGTTGTAAGATTCTGAGGCATGATAAAGAAAGACGGCGAGCGAGTCGTAACTGGTGGCTTTTGCGGTAAAGGTCTGGCCGATTCCTGATATGCTGCTGGGGGTGAATAATGCCCGTCCACCACTGGAATCAAGTTGGGAAATGGTGGTGGCGCCGGCTGGGGCGGCGCCGGCCAAAATGACGAGAAAGGCGAGGAAGAGGCCGTTTTTGTTCATTTTTCCCTGGGCTGTTGGCTGAGTGGTGAAAGGCACATCGTTTTGTCGGAATCGGCAAACGCCACGATGCCGACGGCGGCGCACTGCAACTCGTTGTTTTCACTTTTTTGATACATGATTCGGGATGGGAACGCAAGCGAATTGATGGAAGCGATGAGCGGAGCTTTCCCCCGTGATCAGTTATGAATTGATGCCACGGCGCCTCGGCGGCCATGGTGTCATCCGAATGAAGGCCGGAAAAACAAAGGATGGGAGGAAATGGATGACGGCCGGATCGTTTCGCCCTCTCCTGTCAGGGGAAAGGGCGAAACGGGCTCATCGTTTCCGGGCGGGAATATCGGTGTTGATCGCCCAGGTGAGCCATTCATACTGCTTCTCGGAAAAGCTTGATCGTTTCCGTTCCAGAAATGCCTTGAGGTCCTGGGTATTGCTGAAGGCCACCTTGTAGAGGCCGTCGGCATAGGCGGCATGACCGGTCAGCGAGATGGATTTTTCTTCGACGCCGAGCATCAGGTCATGGTTTTTGTAGGTGGTGAGAGGCCCGGAAACGGTTATTTCCCCGAATTTTTCAAGGTTATACGCATTGTAGGAGTAGTAGCCGCTAAAGCCGATGCCGACCAGCAGCAGGATACCGACAACCCGCATCACCTTGCCGGAGAGGGGCGAGTTGAAAAGGTCCTTCATGCTGTAGGGAATGTGCTTGATGATGCCGGTTTTGATTTTTTCTTCGTGGGCGAGATAGGGTTTGACCGCCTTGCCGAGGTACTGCTCGATGTCGCGGATCGCCTCATCGTCGGAGGGGTCGAGCATGGCAAGTCTGACAACGTTGCTGCCTTCGAAAGAGAGGGGAATGGCCGAGTAGCGGGTGCAGAGATAGCGGGGCATGAGGGATTTGACTTCGGGCTTGATTGCCTTGTCGATATCGGCAACCTCAACGCCGGCATGCTCCTCGAGAATATTGAGGAGCTGATCGTTGGTCAGCACCCCCATGCGGACCAGGATATAGCCGAGGCGCCGTTTGCCGCCGGCCTGCATCCGCAGCGCCTCCTTGATCTGCCCGTCGTTTGCCAGCCCCTTTTCAATTAACACCTGTCCCAGTTGCTTTTTTGCGGCCATGGTGCGGACTCCCTTGTCATCTCTATCGATAATAAAGCGCGGTAACTATCCAGCTGCACCCCACCTGCTGTCATTATGCTACGGATGTGACGGGGGAATTGTCAAGTACTTCGCGAAAAAAGGAGAAAAAAATGGCCGGCGCTGTCGCCGGAGGGAGACGGGCAGAGAATCCTGTTGCCGCAACGCAAGGGCGCACTTTACCTTCTCTCCTGTCCGGGAAGGTTGTCGCGATGCAACGACAGTGGGCCGATGGAGGCCGCGGCGTTCCATCATCCTCGGAATGGAGTTGAATTGCCCGGGTGCTCGCCTCGGGGATCGGTCTCCTGGCAGGCGCGAGGGGAAGAGCCGGGCGATGCTGAGGAAAAAACAGTTATTGCTTATCATCCAGCAGTAGCAGTTTTCGCGCCACTTCCTGGAAGGGGTGATCGCGACCGTTTTCTACGGCAAAGAGCAGGTATTTGCGGGCCTTGTCGGATGCGTTCTGCTGGTGGAGGACGAAGCCGAGGTGAAAATTGACCAGGGCGTTGTCCGGTTCGGCGGCATAGGCCTGTTCCAGTAGCCATACGGCGCGGCCGGCCATGTTCTTGCGGGCATAGATCCAGCCCAGGGTGTCGGCAAAGGCGGGATTGGCCGGGGTCTTTTCGTAGGCGAGCTGGGCCAGGCGCATGGCCTCGTCGATGTCTTCCGGCTGGTGCTCAACATAGAGCCAGGCGAGATTGTTGGCGAGCTGCGCGGATTGGGGAGCTGCGGCAACAGCGTCCTCCAGCAGGGCAATGGCCCGGCCGGGATCGTTGTTGCCGCAGTAAAGATCGGCGAGCCTGGCGTAGGCCTCGTCAAAATCCTTGTGGTCGTTGATCGCTTTTTTGAGAGTTTCTTCAAGCTGTTGCCGGTTATCGGCGAGCAGGTCGAAGAGGTGGCGATAGGATGATTTGAGGCCGGGGGCAGCCGTGATCGCCTGCTGGAAAGCGGTGATGGCCTCTTGTCTTTTTTTGGCGACAACAAGAATCTCGCCCAGCAGATGATTGTGGTAGGTGGGGTCAAGGGCCGCTTCGGTTTCATTGAGCCAGCCGATGGCAATGGCCGCCTGGCCGCCTGTGGCGAGAATTCTCGTGTAGTGCAGGGCGGCGTCGATCAGCTCCGGGTGCTCATCCAGGAGGGATTTGAAACGCCGCAGCGCATCTTCCCTGTCGCCGGCCAGCGAGGCGGTGAGGGCCTGATAATAGGCCGGCGAGGCTATGCCCGGGTTGAGCAGGCCGGCGGCGTGGAAAGCGGCCATCGCTTCCGGGTATTGGCGGCGGGCGAGACGGATGTTGCCGGTGATCAGGCAGGCCCGGTAATTGTGCGGTTCCCGTTTGCGGATCCGCTCGGCATGTTCCAGGGCGAGATCGTGGTTGCCGCTTTTGTAATGGACCGACGCCAGGGTCAGTTCCGCATCGGTAAAATCCGGATTGAGGGAAAGGGCCTGGATCAGGCTTTTTTCTCCCAGCTTGCTCTGGCCGCCGGCCAGATAGGCAAGGGCCAGGAAGTAGTGGGCAAGCGGTTGTTTCGGCTCATGTTCGAGGATGGTCTGAAACTGGGAGAGGGCGGCATGGTACTCATTGTTGAGGAGAAAGTATTTGCCTTTGAGCAGCAGCAGCTCCAGATCCTTGACCGTTTCCCGGGCAAAGGTGTCGAGGACGGCGCGGGCCTCCGCCAGTCTGTTTCCATGCAGGAACGTTTCGATCAGCAGCTTGCGGGCAAAGGAGTTGTCGGGCTCGATCTTCACTATCTCCTGCAGAACAGTGATGGACTCATCCAACTGCCCGGTGCTGATAAGAAAATCGACAAGCTGAAAGCGAAGATGCAAATCGCGGGGATGAAGGGTGATTGCCCGATGGAAATAGCTACGGGCCTGGTCGGTCTCGCCGAGCAGTGAGCAATAGAGCCCCATCTGCAAGAGAAGTTCGCCGTTATCCGGTGCGGCATCGCGCAGGGGCTGGAAAACGGCCGCTGCCTCCCCCTTTTTCTGCTGGGCAAAAAGGACGAGGGTCAGCCGGATGCGGGCCGTGCCGTTTTGTTGGTCCGCAGCGATGCATTTTTGGTAGGCTGCGGCGGCCTCATCATATTTCTTACCGAGAAAGAGGAGATCGCCATGGAGTATTGCCGTTTCGCCCTGGCGATGCTGCGGTGCGATCCCGTTGAGGGTGGTCTCGGCGCCGGCAAGATCTTTGGTGATGAGCTGGATTGTGAGGATGGCCGGACGAATGGCAGGGTCCGCCGGGGCGAGCTTTAATGCCTCCTGATAGGCCTGCAGGGCATGGGGGTAGAGGGCCAGATGATAGTAGCAGTCGCCGATCCGCTGAAAAATATCCGGGGTCGGCTCGGTGAAGGTGAGGATTTCCTGCCACGCCGAGAGCGCCTGCCGGTAGTCGCCGGCGGCAAGCTGATCGTGGCCCGTTGCCAGCAACCGCTGGTATCGTGCTTCCGGCGATTCCCCGCAGGCTGCAAACAGCAGAAGCGCCAGGACAAGCAGGCAGGTGGTCGTGGTGCGGCAGGCGAGGGGCAGGCTGATGGCTGGCATGGATTCAGGAGCGGGAGCCGAAGATGATGTTGATCAGCAGGAGGCTGAAAAAACCGACCACCAGGGCGGTGATCTTGTGTTCCAGCAGATAGCTGAAGATCTTGAATGGCAGTTCGAGAATCCAGGGCAGGGTGATGGACTCCTGGTAGGAAGACACGGACGGCGCAGCGTGTTCGGGATTATATGATTGAGGTCGGTTCGAAAGTGATTGGCCGGGAAAGGTGGCTGGTGATTTGGCGCCACTTTTTTCGGTGGTCGCAAGGGTCGGCGCGGCCGGGAAAACG
>CAZUZJ010000132.1:0-7384 GCA_964624225.1 uncultured Desulfobulbia bacterium
AACTTCGAATCCTTTGTCTGTTTTCTCTACCTCAAGGCCAAGCGCAAACAGGGTTTCATCTCACTGATCACCTTTATCTCCGTTGCCGGGGTGGCGGTGGGGGTCATGGCCCTGATCGTCGTCCTGGCGGTGATGGCCGGCTTTACCTCCGAGCTGCGCAACAAGATTCTCGGGGTCAATTCCCACATCGTCGTCCAGCATGTCAGCGGCGTCCTCAGCGACTATCAACTCGCCGAAAAATCCATTGGCGAGACCGTGGGAGTAGGGGCAGTCACCCCTTATGTCTACGCCCAGACCATGATCACCTCCGGCAGCAGCTCCACCGGCATCGTTGTCCGCGGTATCGATCCGCGGGGCGCAGACGCGGTGCTCTCACTCTCCGCCCAGATGGTCAGCGGCTCCCTCGCCCGTCTCGCCACCGACGGCGACACGAGCGCGGCAGTCGGTCCACCGGGAATCATCATCGGCAAACACCTGGCCCGCCAGCTCAGGGCCGGGGTCGGCGAACGGGTGCGTCTCCTTGCCCCGTCCGGTCCGCTCACCCCCATGGGCGTCATCCCCAAGATCAAGACCTGCGAGATTGTCGGCATTTTCGATACCGGCATGTACGAGTATGATTCCTCACTGGCCTATGTCTCCATCATCACCGCCCAGCAACTCATGTCCCTCGGGGACACGGTGCACGGCATCGAGGTCAGGGTCGATGATATTTATCAGGCCGGCCGACTGGCCGCGGCCATTGAGAAAAAACTCGGTCCCGGCTTTGCCGCCAAGGACTGGATGAGCATGAACCAGAACCTCTTTTCCGCCCTGCAACTGGAAAAAACCGCCATGTTCATCATCCTCACCCTGATCATTCTCGTCGCCGCCTTCAACATCATCAGCACCCTGATCATGGTGGTCATGGAAAAGACAAAGGATATCGCCATTCTCAAATCCATGGGCGCCACCTCCCGCAGCATCATGCGCATCTTCATCTACGAGGGCTTGATCATCGGCTGTATCGGAACCATGCTAGGCGTCGCCGGCGGTCTTGCCCTGTGCGAGCTGCTGAGCCGGTATCAGTTCATCAAACTGCCAAGCGACGTCTACCCCATGTCCACTCTACCGGTCAAGGTCCTTCCCCTGGACGTGACGCTTATTGCCATCTCCGCCGTCCTCATCACCTTTCTCGCCACCCTCTACCCGTCCTGGCAGGCATCGCGCATCCAGCCGGCGGAAGCCTTGCGCTATTAGGTTGACCATGGCCACAGTGGAACAAAACACCTCCCTCTTTGCCGCCCGCGGTCTGACAAAGACCTACGGGCACGGCAGGGCTGCGGTCACCGTCCTCCAGGACCTTGAGCTTGAACTGACGCCCGGCGAGATGGTAGCCATCACCGGCGCCTCCGGCACCGGCAAGTCAACCCTCCTCCATCTCCTCGGGGCGCTTGATCGTCCGGATCGGGGCAACGTCTTCTTCAGGGGAGAAAACATCTTTGCCCGCGATGACGAGGGCCTTGCCGATTTCCGTAACAAGAGCATCGGCTTTGTCTTCCAGTTTCACCATCTGCTGCCGGAGTTTTCGGCGATTGAAAACACCATCATGCCGGGTCTCATTGCCGGCAAAAAAAGGCAGGAGCTGCTGTCCGGGGCATTGGAACTCCTCGACGGTGTCGGCCTGGGACACCGGATCGACCATCGGATCGGCGAACTGTCCGGCGGCGAACAGCAGCGGGTGGCGCTGGCCCGGGCCCTCATCATGCGCCCGGCCCTGCTGCTGGCCGACGAACCGACCGGCAACCTCGATCCGCTGACCGGAGAAACGGTCTTTGCCCTGATCCGACGGATGAACAGCGACTTCGGGCTGACCACCGTCATGGTCACCCATAACTATGCCCTGGCGGCCAGGATGGATCGCTGCCTCACTCTCTATGAAGGGAGACTGCAGCCCGCCGATCTTTCCTCTCTCAGCGGTCTGCCGTCTGGCGAGGAATGATTTTTTTTGAAGAAACTATCCAGCCGCACCGCATCTGCGCCAGAGGCTGAATAGTTCCAGGGTGGGGCGATCCAAACTTTTCCCCCCCAGGCTGGATAGTATTTTTTTTTAAATCCTTTCGCGCCGGCGGGCTGATGCGAACCTTTTCAGTCTCAGGCCGGATTGTGGTATTTTTTTTGTTGGCAAGATTATGTGATTTCTACTAAATGGGGTGAAGCAGACAGCGCGTCATCCCCACGTACACTAGACGAAAAAGAGTCGATATGCATATCCCCTCCGTATTTCTCCGTTGCTGGCGGCAGGTCCTTTTTCTTCTCCTGGTCTCCTGCCTCGTGCCGACCGCCTTTGCCGCGGCCCCGGAATCCCCCCTGGAAAAAGAATTGCCGGCCAACACCCTCTTTCTGCCGGTCACCATCAACGCGCCCGGCGATGTTGCCGCCCTTGAGGCAAAAATCGACGAGATGCTCCGGGCCGCCTCCGGCAGTCGCGGTCAGCAATTTGTCGAGCGTGAACAACTGGGCGAGCTGCTCGATCCGGCGGCCGCCTGTCCGCCGCCGGTTGAAATCATAGAGCCCCTGCTGGCGGGTGCCGCTTATGAATATGTCGTCTGCGGCAGCCTGACCCGGGTCGGCACCCGGTTCAGCGTCGATCTCATCGCTTACAATCTGCCCGGCGATACCACCGGCCGCAGTTTTTACCAGCAGGCCACCAGCGCAGACGACCTGCCCTTTGTCATGGAACGGCTGGTGGACAACATCGTCACCCATACCGGCAGACAGCACCAGATCGCCAAAATCATCATCAGCGGCAATACCCGCATCGACTCCGGCGCCATCCTGCGCAACATCAGAAACAGGGCCGGCGACCGCTACAATCCGGGCCAGCTCGGCGAGGACCTGAAAAATATCTACAAAATGGGATATTTCAATGACGTCCGTCTCCGGGTCGACGAGGTTGCCGAGGGGAAAAACGTCACCTTCGAGGTGGTGGAAAAGGAGGTCGTCGCCAGCGTCTCCATCTCCGGTGAGGACAACATCGACGCCGACAAGATCAAGGAGGTGCTCACCATCTCCCAGAACACCATTCTCAACCCGCGCGAACTGAAGATTTCAGCGGAAAACATCCGCAATCTTTACAAGGAAAAAGGCTATTACGATACCGAAGTAACAACAAAGCTGACCTATCCGGACAAGGAAAAGGTCAACGTGCTCTTCGAGATCAAGGAAGGTAACAAGATCTATGTCAAGGAGATTGTCATCAACGGCAACACCGCCTTCTCCAATGATGAGATAAAGGAAACCATTTCCACCTCGACCAAGACCATCTTTTCCTGGATCACCGAGTCCGGCCTGCTCAAACGCGATGTCCTCCAGCAGGATGCCGCCCGCATCGGCGCCTTTTATCAGAACCACGGCTTCATTGACGCCCTGGTCGGCGATCCGGTGGTGGAAAAGAAAGAGGATTGGCTGTCCATCACCTTCAACATCACCGAAGGTGATCGCTACAAGGTCGGCATCGTCGATATCACCGGCGACATGATCACCGATAAGGCCAGCCTGGAAAAGATGACGAAAATCGGCGACGAGCGTTACTTCAGCCGCCAGACCCTCCGCGACGATGCCCTGGCCCTCACCGATTATTATGCATCCAAGGGGTACGCCTTTGCCGAAGTGGCCCCCAATGTCACGAAAAACAAAGAGGAAAAACGGGTGGACGTCACCATGCAGATCAATAAGGGCGATCTGGTCCACATCAACCGCATCATCATCAAGGGAAACCCCCGGACCCGTGACAAGGTCATCCGCCGCAACCTCGAATTTGACGAGCAATCCGTCTATGACGCCACTGCCATCAAAAAGAGCACGGAAAAGCTGCAGTACCTCGACTTTTTCGAGGATATCAACATCACTCCGGAACCCACCGACGAAGACAACCTGATGGACGTGTTCGTCGAACTGAAGGAAAAACCGACCGGCACCTTCAGTGTCGGCGCGGGCTACAGCTCGGCGGACGGCATGCTTTTCATGGCCGACGTCACCCAGCACAACTTCCTCGGCCGCGGCCAGAGCCTCTCCCTGCAGGGCAACATCGGCGGCACCAACTCGCGCTACAGTCTCAGTTTTACCGAACCGCGCCTGAACGATTCAAAACTTTCCTTTGGGTTCGACATCTACCAGTGGAACCGGGAGTACGACGATTACGACAAGGATTCGACCGGCGCCGCCATCCGCCTCGGTTATCCGATCTGGGAGAAATGGCGGGTGTGGGGGAAATGGGCCTACGACGATTCCGAACTCTCCGAGGTCAGCGAGGATGCCTCCTATTATATCAAGGAATCCATGGACATCAACATCACCCACTCGGTCACCGTGGGGATGTCCCGCGACTCCCGCAATCACCGGTACAGTCCGACCAAGGGGTCGTACCACTCCATCTCCGTGCAGAAAGCCGGCGGTCCCTTGGGCGGCGACAGTTCGTTTACCAAGTACGAAGGTATCACCAGCTGGTACTTCCCCTTCTACTGGTCAACCACCTTCCACACCCAGTTTTCCGCCGGCTACGTCACCGAAGACCAGGACGGCAGACTGCCGGTCTATGAAAAGTTCTACCTCGGCGGCCTCAACACCGTCCGCGGCTTCGAATACGGCGACATCAGCCCGCGCGACCCGCTCACCAACGAAAAAATCGGCGGCGAGAAGATGGCCTACATGAATCTCGAATACATCTTCCCGCTCGTCAAGGATATCGGCCTGAACGCCCTGGTTTTTTACGACATGGGTAATGCGGTGCACGATTCGGACAGCATCACCACCGACCTGCGCTCCAGCGTCGGCTTCGGTTTCCGCTGGCTCTCGCCGATGGGACCGTTGCGCCTGGAATGGGGCTACAACCTCGATGTCAAGGATGACGAGGACCAGAGCCTGTGGGATTTCAGCATCGGCGGCATGTTCTAGCCCCGTCGCCGCACCGCTCTCGCCCGGTTTCCCTGACATTTTTCCGCCATGGCGTTCTGCGCCATGGCGTTTTTCATGGCCATGCACCATTTTTTCGACACTCTGACCAGCTCTGCGGAAAAACCCATACCCGTCACCGGAATGCGACCCGCTTCCGCCGCCATGCTGGCCGCGGAAGCGGTGGCCAGAACCGGCCGGTCGGTTCTCTGCGTACTTCCCTCCGAAGATCTGCTCGCTGGCATGGAGCAGGATGTTGCCTTTTTCAGCGCGGCCCCTGTGTACTGCTATCCGGGTTACGAGATTCCGCCCTATACCCCCCTGTCGCCGGACAGCTCGACCACCGCGGCCCGGCTCAGCACCCTCTACCGGGTACTGACCGCCGACTCACCCTTTGTCCTGCTCTGCTCAGTGGAGGCCCTGCTGCGCCGGATTCTCCCCCTTTCTCTCCTGGATCGGGGTGCGGAAATCGTCATGCGCGGTGAGGACACCAACCCGACCGGACTGGTTGCCAGCCTGGTGAAAAACGGCTACGAACAGGTGGCCCTGGTCCAGAACAGCGGCGAATTCGCCCTGCGCGGCGGCATCATCGACATCTATCCCCCCCCTTTTGCCGGCCGTGAATCCCTCGACGCTCCGGTCCGTCTTGATCTTTTCGGAGAAACCGTCGAATCGATCCGCTATTTCGATCCCATCAGCCAACGCTCCATCAAGGAGGTGGAGGAGGCGCTTTTCCTGCCGGTGAGCGACATTCTCTTTCCGGAGGCCGATTCCGACCATTTGCGTGATCTGTTGCACCGCTATGACCGGCTCGCCGGCCAGGAGAACTGGCAGTATACCGAGACAAAGGCCATCCGGGAAAAACTGGCGGTCCGCACTTCCTTTCCCGGCATTGAGTTTCTCCTTCCCCTCTTTTATGATAAACTCTCCGCCCCCATCGACATCCTGCCGGCCACCACCCTCGTCCTCCTTTATGACCCTGACGAAGCCCGTCGCACCGTCCGTCTCACCTGGGAGAGAATCGAAAAAAACCACCAGGAATCCCGCCTGGCCGGCAAACCATGCCTGCCGCCGGACTCGCTCTTTCTGACCGAGGAGGAACTGAACGGGGCGCTGACCGGCTTTCAGCCGATTCCGCTTTATGAGCTCAGCGGGCCGGACGGGCAAGAGACAGTGACCATCAGCTCCGGCAATCATCTGCTGCTCAAACAGCAGATCGCTCTCGCCCGCCAGAAGGACGGGCTGATCGCCCCTCTTGCCCGCCAGATCCGGCAGTGGCAGGAGGACCGCGGCAAAATCGTCCTGGCCTGCCGCTCGGAGAAAAACGCCCGTCACCTCGGCGAGATGCTCTCTCACTATGATCTGCGCATCCAGAGCCATGATGCGCCGGTCAATCCGGCCCGGCTCGACCCCGAGGTGGTCACCCTGGTCTCAGCTCCGCTCAGTGCCGGCTTTGACCTGCCGGATCTCGGCCTTCATCTCCTGTCGGAAAACGAACTGTTCGGCGAAAGACGACTCGGCAATCGCAAACAGAAAAAGCGCCCACCCCAGGGTGAGGCGATTCGTTTCGACGAATTGCGCGCCGGCGACTATATCGTCCATGCCGACCACGGCATCGGCCTGTTTCAGGGCATCGTCAACATGGCCCTCACCGGGGTGGCCAACGACTTTCTCCAGATCACCTATGAGGGCAATGACATTCTCTATGTGCCCATTGACCGTCTCAGCACGGTCAGCAAGTATCAGGGCATCGCCGACCAGCCGCCAAAAATCAACAAACTGGGCGGCAAGGTCTGGGCCAAGACCAAACGTAAGGTAACCGAGGCGGTCTGGAAGGTGGCCCAGGAACTGCTCGACATCTATGCTCGCCGCAAGTTGGCAATCGGTCATGCCTTCACCCCGGCCGGCAGCCTCTACAACGAACTGGAGGAGAGTTTCCCTTACGAGGAAACCGCCGGTCAGACAAAGGCAATCAACGACGTGCTGCACGACCTCACCCAGGAACAGACCATGGATCGGCTGGTCTGCGGCGACGTCGGCTACGGCAAAACCGAGGTCGCCATCCGCGCCGCCTTCAAGGTGGTGGAGGACGGCTTCCAGGTGGCGGTGCTGGTCCCCACCACCGTCCTGGCCGAACAGCATGCCGAATCATTCAGCGAGCGCTTCGCCGGTTTTCCGGTGCGGATCGAGTGCCTCAACCGCTTTCGCTCCCCGGCCCAGCAGAAGCAGAGCCTGGAAAATCTCGCCCTCGGCCGAACCGACATCGTCATCGGCACCCATCGTCTTCTCTCCAAAGATGTGGTCTTCCATCGGCTCGGGCTGCTCATCATCGACGAAGAACACCGCTTCGGCGTCGCCCACAAGGAAAGGATCAAAAAAATTAAAACAAACGTCGATGTCCTCACCCTGACCGCCACGCCCATCCCCCGCACCCTGCAGCTCTCGCTGCTCGGTA
>CAZUZJ010000133.1:0-5716 GCA_964624225.1 uncultured Desulfobulbia bacterium
CGCCGCCGCCCATGCCGAGGCCCTCGGCGCCCGCAACGGCGTCGGTCTGGTCAAACTGATGGGCCGCGATTCGGGCTTTATCGCCGCCTATTCGGTGCTGGTCGACAATCAGGTCAATTTCTGCCTGATCCCGGAGGCCCGCTTCACCCTGACTGGAGTGCTCACCGCCCTGGAAAGGCGGCTGGCCCAGCGGGGTCATGCGGTGATCGTCGTGGCGGAGGGCGCCGGCCAGAATCTGCTGGAGACAACCGGTGAACGGGACGCCTCGGGCAACATCAGGCATGGCGATATCGGCCTTTTTCTCCGCGACAGCATCACCCGCCACTTCCGGGAGATCGGCACGGAACTCACCCTCAAGTATATCGATCCCAGCTACATGATCCGCAGCCTGCCGGCCAACCCCAACGATTCCGCCTTCTGCCTGCTGATGGGCCACAATGCCGTCCATGCCGGTATGGCGGGCCGCACCGGCATGATGGTCGGTTTCTGGAATCACCAGTTCACCCATGTACCGATCCCCCTTGCCGTTTCCCGTCGCAAGAAGATCGATCTGCACGGATGGGTATGGAGTAACGTCCTTGCCTCCACCGGCCAGGCGCCGGAGATCGTCTGACCCCTGGAAAAGAAAATCGCATCAAGGGAGCGCCATGAAAATCCTGACAACACCGCGCATGGAGCGCTGCATCGGCTGTCACTCCTGTTCACTGGCCTGCGCCCGCCTTGTCCACAAACAGCTCTCCTGGGACACGGCCGGTATCCGCATCCGCTCCTCCGGTGGCCTGTCCACCGGCTTCGAGGCACGCACCTGTCTGGCCTGCAATCCGGCCCCCTGCGTCGCCGTCTGCCCGACCGGGGCCTATACCCAGCGTAAGGGGGGCGGCGTGCTCGTCAAAAAGAAACTCTGCATCCACTGCGGCGAATGCGCCAGGGTCTGTCCGGTGGAGGCAATCTACCTGGCGCCGACCGGCGAGCCCTTTGTCTGCATCCACTGCGGCAGATGCGTCGCCTACTGCCCCCATGACTGCCTGGAACTTCGCGAAATCTCCAGAGGAGCAGATGATGCGGACAATGAAGAGGCAACAGTCAGGGAGGTGGGGCCATGATCAGGGATCACTTTCGTGTCCTGGTGGTCGATCTGTCGAGCGGCCGTACCACGATCGCGGAGATCGACGGTCGCAACCGGGTGGCGGGGGGCAGTGGTCTGGCGGCCCTGCTTTTCGAGAAATACGGCATGCTTGACCGACCCTGGAACGAGCCGGGCCAGCCGCTCATCTTTGCCATCGGCCCGTTGACCGGCTATTTCCCGCTGATGAGTAAAACGGTCTGCGCCTTCAAGTCCCCCTACCATGACCAGTACGCCGAAAGCCACGGCGGTGGCCGCTCCGCCCTCTCCCTGCGTTTTGCCGACTGCGACGCCCTGGTCATCATCGGCCGGGCGAAACAGCCCTCGGCCCTGATCGTCGGTTCCCGCCAGATGATCGTCAAGGACATCCATTACCTGTGGGGCACCGACCTCCAGGTGGCGGGCAAGGCCCTGCGCCGCATGTTTCCCGGCTCCGGCCATCGCACCATCCTCAGAATCGGCCCGGCCGGGGAACGGCAATCACCCATGGCCTGCATCACCGCCGACACTTACCGTCACTTCGGCCGGCTCGGCGGCGGCGCGGTCATGGGGGCCAAGAATCTGAAGGCGATCATGATCCACGGCGACGGCTCCTTTCCGCTGCCGGAGGGCAAGGAGTACAGCAGGGTCTTTGCCAAGGTCTATGCGGACATGACCGCCACCGACATGATGAGCAAGTATCACAACCTCGGCACCCCGGTCAATGTCGCCGGTCTGAATAAACTCGGCGCCCTGCCGATCAGAAACCTCCAGGCAACCACCGACCCGGCGGCCGCCGGCATCACCGGCGAACGCTTTGCCGAAGTGGCGCTGCTGCGCAACGCCGCCTGCGCCGGCTGTCCGGTGGGCTGCATCCACATTGGCTTTGTCCGGGAACGCTTTCAGAAGGAGAACCGCTATCTCTACCGGCAGATCGCCTACGACTTCGAACTGATTTTTGCCGTCGGTTCGATGCTCGGCGTCATGGACTGTTTCGAGGTGCTGAAACTGATCGATGTGGCGGAAAAGATGGGGCTTGACGTCATGTCGCCCGGCGTGGCACTCGCCTGGGCCACCGAGGCCCTGGCCAAAGGCATCATCAGCGAAAAGGAAACCCTGGTTCCCCTTGCCTTCGGCAATGGTGCCTCCTATCAGGAGGCCATGCAGCACCTGGCCCTGGCCAGCAACGACTTTTACCGGCTGTTGGAACAGGGAACGATGAAGGCCGCCGCACACTACGGCGGCAGCGATTTCGCCTGCGTTTTAGGTCAGGAGATGGCCGGCTACGCCACCGGCAAGACCTTCTTTGTCTCCCAGGCGCTCGGCCTGCGCCATTCCCATCTTGATGCCGGCGGTTATGCCTATGACCAGAAGCCGACCGGCGCGACGGTGGCGGATGCAGTAAACTTTCTGGTGGAGGACGAAAAGGCCAGGGTTCTCCTCACCTCGATGGTGGCCTGCCTCTTTGCCCGGGGCGTCTACACGGATGAGACGCTGGCCCAGTGCCTCGCCAGCGTCGGCTATGCCACCCTGGCCGGCTCCATGGATACGGTGGCGAGCGAAATTCAGCGGCTGCGCTGGCAGATGCGCCTCGCCACCGGATTCCGACCGGAGGAGGTGACGATTCCCAAACGCTTCTCCGAGATCAGCACCCGGCTGGGTCCCTGTGATCGTGACGGCCTGGAGGAACTGAAACGCGCCTACGCGCAAGGCATTGTCGCCCTGGCCGGTAAAGAAGGAACCCCATAGAAGAGTGCGCATCAGGCCGCCTCGCGCGGCGCGTCATTGCCCGGCGTCGTCCAGATCTCCGGGGTCAGTGGGGCAAGCCCCCAGTGGATCCGCGCCCGATCGCATCGTTCATTGGGAACACCGTCCAGCCAGGCCGGCTGAAAATCACGACAGACCGACGCCCTTTTTTTATAAATGGCGCAATGCACCTTTTTGCCGATAATCCCCATCAGGGCGATGCACCGGGGCGATGGTCCATTACTGCCCTTCATCACCATGCGGAAATCGTTGAGTTTCTCGGTCAGCTCCACAGGAACGCCATCCGGTTTGGCACAATCCGACTCCCCCCAGTAAAAGGAAGCCCGAAAAAAAGCGCAGCAGGCGCCACAATCAAGACAGGGATTTATCATCGCGTATCACAACCTCTCACATATTTTCAAAAATACCGCCGGATCCGATGAAGGAGAACGGCAAAGCGGCCGCGGCGCCCGTCGGCAAATTGTGCTTTGCTTTTTGCGTCAACCGCACGTACACTAAAAAAATCGGGAACAAAAATGGCCTGCTTTCAGTCATTTTGTTACCATGTCGTTTCCGAACAAACCTTCATGCAGCCCCCAGCCATGATCAAAAAAGTACCCATCGACAAACTGCGGCCCGGCATCTTTGTCCATGATTTCAACTGCGGCTTCAACTCCAGCTATCTGCTTGCCAATCAGGCCCTGGTCAAGGACATCAAAATCATCGACCACCTGCGCTCCTTTGGCATCAAGGAAGTGTATATCGATACCGACAAGGGCGATGACGTCAGCGATGCCCGGCCGGAGATCGAAATACGGCGCGGCACGGACAACGGCCTCCGCCAGCTTGCCCGGGAAGAGCCGATTTCCATCCGCAATGTTCCTCTCAAGGAGGAACTGATCGTTGCCCGCAACATCAAAAAACAGGCGGTCAACGTCATCCGCAATGCAGTTGACTGCATCAGGTCAGGTAAAGCCCTGGAAACAGAGGAGGCATACGATCTCATCGGCAAGATGGAAAAATCGGTGACCCGCAACCCTGACGCCCTGGTACTGCTCACCCGCATCCGCAAAAAAGACGAGTACACCCTGATGCACTCCATCAGCGTTGGCGCCTATGTCCTCAATTTCTGCAACTTCTACAAGGTTCCCCATCAGCAGACCTTGAGCCTGGCCATCGGCGCCCTGTTCCACGACATCGGCAAGACGAAAATTCCGCGCACCATCTTAAACAAACCCGGCAAACTCGATGAGCAGGAATTCACGGAGATGAAACGGCACACCTTTTATTCCGCCGAAGTACTGCAAACCGCCAAAGGCCTGCCGGAGGAGGCCTATGACATGGGGCTGCACCACCACGAGCGCTACGACGGCAGCGGCTACCCCCACCGGCTGCGCGGCGAGGACATCAAAACCGGCTCACAGCTCTGCGCCATCGCGGATGTCTATGACGCCATCACATCGGACCGCTGTTACCGCAACGGCATGGGCCGGGTGGAAGGCCTGCGCAAGCTCTATGAGTGGAGCGAATCCCATTTCAACAAGGATCTGACCCACAAATTCATCCGCTCCATCGGCGTCTACCCCATCGGCTCCTGCGTCCGGCTGGACAGCGGCCGAATCGGGGTGGTGATCGGCTCAACGGAAAATCTGGTTCAGCCGGTGGTCCGCCTCTTCCATGACGACGAACGGAAAAAACCGCTGCCGTTGCAGGACATCGACCTTTCCCTGACCGACGACCAGGTGGTCGGCTACGAAGATGCCGACAAATGGCAGATCGGCACCCTCAATCTCTTCGAGAAATCGATCAGCGATCTCCTCGCCCTCTGAGCCGGCAACCGCCCTTCATCGGCGGCCTAGCTCCTGGAGCAAGGCGACATAGGGGCCGAACAGCTCTTCATGACAGCGCAGTCCGGCCCGCAGGACAACAGCGAACCTGGCTGCGTGGTCGGGATGCACGACCAGATTGGCGCTTTCGGCCAGGGCCTGCAGATCGTAGAGGGTGTGGAAACGCGACCCGATCAAAACATAATAGATAAAACGCCGCCGCGCCATCGGCAATGATTTCATAAAACGATGAAAAGAGGATGTTGCCAGGCCACTGCCGACAAAACCATCCTCCAGGACGACGATACCGACCGCGTCTGCGGCCATCCGCTCCTGGGCGTCATCCTCGCTCGCCGCCGTTTCGACCGCATAGCCCATCTCCTCCAGCCCCTTCATGACCAGAGCCCGCTGCCCGCCCTCCTGCATGAGAACAAGGCCGAGGGAGGCCTCCGCCTGGCGGGCCACCGCCTGCCTCTCCCCGGCCAGGAGGATGGCGATATCCGGCGGTGGCGGAGGTTTGACCCGGCTCGCCGGCCGCCGCGCCGTCTCACTGCACCGGACCGAGGACATCGTCGCCCTGTCCTGCCGTCTGGCAGCAGAAGGCATATTCTTCATGATGTCGGGAAAAAGTTCGAATGCGCTTTTGCCCTTGATCGTTCTCGTATCGTCCACACTCATCCTTTCCGATTCAGCTCCCCCCGTCCCTGTTCAGCGCTGGCAGCTCCTCGCCGCCGATCAGGAAGGTCAGACAACCTGATCCAGGCAGATTTTATTTTGATACCGGAACGCGGTTTGAAAAAGTGCTTCAGGTACATAACATGCCTAAAGTACTTAAAATGCCTAAAGTATTTAAAATGCCTAAAGTACTTAAAGTAGCGGTGTAATAACGTATTGAAATTACCTTACGAGATCAGGAGGCCTGAAAATACCTCCCCTCCTTTCCCTCTGTCAAAACAAATCAGCAAAACGTAAACAGGAATCGTCAGGCCTACCATGACCCGGCCCAGCATCCTCTCCACCGCGCCAGGAGACAACGGCAGGA
>CAZUZJ010000133.1:5757-7329 GCA_964624225.1 uncultured Desulfobulbia bacterium
TAGCCCGGCAGCGTCACTTCCCGCACACCGCCTCCACCAACTTCGGATGCAGACTTTCGCCGATCGGGAGCCAGATCCAGCCATCCTTGCTCAGATTCGGCGAGTCAACCGACTTGCCGTCCCGCCACGATCTGGTCTCGCCGATCGCCCATTTCCTCGCGGTACAGTCGATGCGCAGCTGCCGCACATCCTTGCTGCGGCTGTCCACCACCCCGTCATAGACCTCTTTGATCGAACCCTCCACCGTCCGGATCGAGTTGGGGGAATAGTTGTAGCTGCGACCGTCGGCCAGATTCTCGACCAGAGTCCAGATCAGCAGATCCTCTTCGGCCATGACCGCAGGCACGACCGCCAGCATCACCACCAGCACCGGAACCACCAAACCGCTTTTTTTCATCGTTCTCACCTGTTTCACAAAAAATTTAAAAACCCCGGAATTCACGGAAACAGCCGCCCGCCCGGCAATCATTCCTGCACTCTCTTCTTTTGCCCCGGAGCAGCGCTTCTTGTCAACAGCAATATTGGGCCGATCAAAAGACGACAAAGCGGGCCATGCCCCTCGTCCCCGCTGTCCCATCGCAGCGGCTTCCGGCAACAGACCGTTTCAACCATGCAAAAACGGGGGATCCGGACGAGCCGGATCCCCCTTGTCACTGGTTGCGAAGACAGTCACGGTCCTCTTAGAACGAATGACATTTCTCGCATTCGTAGCCCTTTTCCAGATGTTTTTTGTGCAGCTTGTTGCCGCTCCAGGATTTTGACCTGTGGCAGTCGTTGCAGAGATCGCTCTGCGGCTTGACCAGTCCGGTCGGCTCCGTGGTATGACAGCTGATGCAGGAAAGCCCATCGCCACCGCCATGCTCGCTGTGCAGGGCCGTCCAGGAGAGCGACTTCTGCTCATGGCAGAGGGTGCAGTCCTTCACCCTGGCCGGCCAGACATGGTACCCGAGATCGGCAAAGGGCAGCATCCCCCTTCCATCCGGCGTTTCACCCGAGCCGTCATGGCATTCCCCGCAGCCCGGCGCCATGGAGGCCGGCTCGACGCCATGGGAGATCAGCATCTCCGCGTCAACATCCACGAACCGGTAAGTGCCGGTCATCCCCTGCTCCTCCATGCCCTTGCGCACCGCCAGATCAAACTCCCCGGTCATGAACATCCACATGATCTCCGGCGGAACGATCCGGCCGCTCTCGTGCAGGGGCATGACGGAAAAATGGCGTTTGATCGGCACGATCTTCGCCGCGCCGTCAAAGGGGGCGCCGTTTGCCCGGGCCATGGGATAGACGCCACGGCCATCGGCCGCGATCATCTGACCGACGCTGTAAACCTCGGAGGTGCCGTCAAACCAGACATACTCCGGCTTGACATTGGCCTCCTTCACCTCTTCACCGACAAAACCGCCCTGGCCGGAACAGAGGCCCGGGTTCCAGACCGGATTCAGCCAGTCGCGGGACATCTCGGTGGCGCCGCCCTTGCCGAAGTGACGGATATGACAGACCTGACAGGAGACCTGGCCGGCGGCATGGCGATTGAGAGTCGCATTGTCATGGGGCGAGCGGCTGTGGCAATCC
>CAZUZJ010000134.1:0-7260 GCA_964624225.1 uncultured Desulfobulbia bacterium
ATGCCGGCCACCGCCATATCGTAGTAATCATCGGTGGTCCGCACCATGGTGTGGATGTGGGGTTCGATCATACGCATGAGTGTTTCTCCCTGTTTGACTGGTTGACAAAATCCCGCAGATAGGCGATGGCGAGGCGAGCCGCCTCGTCCGGATTGTTGGCACAGGTGTAGAGTTCGATTGTTATGAATCCCTGGTAGCCGTGCTGGTCGAGGGCGGCAAAAATCGCGGGGAAATCCATGTCGCCCTGGCCGGGGATGAGGTGGTAGTGCTTGCGCCGACGGATATCCTCCAGATGAATATGAAAGACCTTGTCGCCGAGCAGGGCGAGCACCTCGCTGTGATCCTCGCCCAGCACATGACTGTGGCCCAAATCGAGATTGGCCCCGAGAAAGGGTGAATCAAAGAGCACGAGAAAGGTGGCGAGCTCCTCGGCACAGGAGATGAGCAGGCCCGGTTCGTACTCGATGCCGATACGCACCCCGAAATCCTGGGCAAAGGCGACAACCTCCTTTAACGAATCACGCAGAAGCAGCAGGGAATCCTCCGGCCGGATGCCCGGCACCATGCAGCCGGAGGTAACGCTGACGTTGCGCGCGCCGAGCCGGTGGGCCAGGGCGATGCAGCGCCGCGTATAGTCGATCCGCCACTTGCGCGCCTGCCGGTCCGGATTGGCGAGTGACGGCTCGAACAGCGATTCCCAGAAGGGTCGGCCGTAATAGCCCATCGCCGTATTGGCGTTGATGTTGGCCACTGCGAGATGGTGCCGCTGCAAAAGCTCCTGCAGTGTCGTCATCTCCTCGGCCCCGAAGGAAAAGGGGTAGAGATGCGGCATGTCGGCCAGCAGCTCCACCCCCTCGTAGCCGGCTGCGGCAATGCCCTCCACCGCCGTGAAGACGGAATGGCGGGAATAGGCATTGGTACTGAAGGAGAGTTTCATTTACAGTCCCCGGTGAATGATTTCCAGGACAATGGCGGCATAGGCGGTGACCAGCACCGGATCCTTTTCCCACCAGCGGCCGTTTGCGTTGACCCAGGAGCCGTCGCCGTTCTGGAGGTTGAGCAGCTTTTTCGCAAGCTCCCGCCGCCAGTCAACCCGGCTGCCGTCGCCCAGCACCAGCTCGCGGATGCCATGGGCGGACAGGGCCTTGGCCATGGTATGATAGTAATAGAAGAGTCCCTCCGGCCCCATGCCGGGATTCTCCTCAAGGGTATAGTTCTTCTGCAGCCATTCCAGCGCCGCCGTCACCCGCGGATCGTCCTTTTGCAGATCGGCATAGATGTAGCTGAGCAACCCGGCATAACTGATGCTGCCATAGGAACGCAGGGCCTTCCGGCCATTGCCGAGATCCATCTCGCCGGCCTTGCTGTCGCCGGGAAAGTAGATGAAGCCACCCTTGTTCTGCGGGTCATCGCTGGCCCATGGCTGATCGTTATGCCCGGGCAGATTCTGACACCGTTCGATGAAACGGATCGCCGCCTGCCAGTTCAGCTCCTTTGCCTGATCGCTATCCTTGCGGTCCTGAACGAGATTCTTACTGTAATGGATGGCCTCCAGGGCGAACATGGTGTTGGAGAGGTCGGAATGCTTGTATGTGCCGCCATAGCCGACCCCGCCGTCCAGCGGGTTGTCCGTCTCGCCCTTTTTGTCAAAATCGTCCTGCAGGCCCACCTCGAAATTGCGGGCCTTTCTGATGATTCCCTCATAGGCCGGGTTGGCGGCGCTGATGAGCGCCATCATGGAGACCGCGGTATTGTAGTTGGCCATGTCGCGAACATAGATGCCGCCATCCGGCTTGGCGCATTGCAGCAGGTACTGATAGCCCTTCTCGACAAACTCCGGTGGCTTGGCGCGCAGCCGGCCGCTTGGCTCGCCCATGCAGGCGGTCAGCACCAGGGCGGTCAGGGCCGGATGATCGGGCTGCGACCAGTGGCCGGCCGGATTCTGATTTTTCTCAAGCCAGGCGAGGCCGCGCTCCACCGCATGCTGCACCTCGTTTTTCAGCGAGATGTCGGTTTTGACGGCGGTTTCACTGCCGGGCAGCGTTTCTGCCCCCGCCGCCGGGGCCAGAGCAAGCAGCGCCAGCATGACAAGCGGCGCCAGGAGTGCCGTGATCTTCCTTTTCATCGTTTCTCCTTTCCTGGAATTTATTTCATGTTCTCGATGACAACCGTCACCTTGGTTCCCACCGGCGGCACGTTGCCCGCCACCTGCCAGATCTCGTCGCTGGCGCCCTCTCCCAACTGATGATCGATCAGGGCAACCGGATCATGAAAGAGGGCAATGATGGATTTTTCCACCTGGGCCATGAACACCCCGTCCATGACCACCGAGCCGGTGAAGACCCAGGGGATCGCACCGGCCGGCTTGTCGCCCTTGCTGATCCACTCTTCCACCCCCGCCTTTTTTTCCTTGCCGCCTTCCTGCCAGGCCACCCGGACCGCAACCCGGCCACCTTCCGGCTGGCGGGCCTCGCCCTGCTGGGTCAAGGGGTTCAGTGAGCCCTCCACCCCGAGCAGCAACAGCGAGATCTGCAGGGCGTAGGGGGAAACCCCGGTGCGCAACAGGCTCTCATGAACCTTGCCGCTGTTGCCGACCAGGACATATTCGAGCAGTCCCTTGTCCATGTTGACCTCGGCCGGGAATTCCAGCCGCTTCTCCTCCTTGCTGATGCGGATGTCGCCCATCTCGTAGATCCCGGGCTCAATCATGCGCAGGGGCGGGGGTGGCGCGATCATCTCTTCCGGCGGGGGTGGCGGTGGGGCCGGGGCGACCTGGGCCGGCTGGCCAAAGGAGTTGCCAAGGGTACAGAGCATGGCCAGACCGGCCATGACAAGCGTTCGCATTGCCTTTTTCTTCACTGGTGCTGCCTCCTTGCATTTTTCATTGATGGGATGGCTCATTGACCTCTCTTTTTTTTGCCGCATAGTCGGTGAGCATGGCATACTGGGCGGCGTGGCGGTATTCCGTCACGCCGAGGGGGGATTTGAAAAAACTGGCAAGCTGGGGCATCAGGCCGCCCTCGCCGTGCCGGTGGGCCAGATCGGCGAGCCGGGCCAGGTCGAGGACCAGGGGGGCGGCGAGAATGGAGTCATAACCCTGCCAGGTGAACTGCAGCGACATCCTGGCCCCGAGAAAGCCCTGGAAATGGATGAAATCCCAGGCGGTTTTCTGGTCGCCCAACGACGGCACATAGTGGATATGGACCCGGGAGTGGGGTTCGTAACCCATGATATTGCGCAGCACCTGATCTTTTGATTTGAGCTTGGTCTGGCAATTGCGGGGGTCGTTCAACACCTGGCCGTCCATGTTGCCCAGCATGTTGACCCCTTCCCAGCTCAGGATCTCCAGGTTGCGGGAGAGAAAGAGGGGGGCGAGCGCCGATTTCACCAGGGTCTCGCCGGTCTTGCCGTCATTGCCCATCACCGGCACCCCGCTTTGCTCGGCCAGCCGGACCAGGGCCGGGATCAGCGCACCGCTGGACGGCGTGAAGTTGATATAGGGGCAGCCTTCGAGAATGGCGGCATAGGCATAGAGGGTGCTGGCCTGGACCGCCTCGCCGTCATTGGCGGCGATCCGCTCGGCAAACAGCTCCGGGTCATGGTGATGGGGGGCCAGGGGGAGGGGCGGCTCGGTGGAGGCAAGATTGATGACGATGACCACGTCGAGCTGTCGTTTGGCGCGAAAGGCGCTGAGCTGCCGACGGATTTCGGCGAGCTCCGCACTCACCGTGTTGCCCGCGACAGGCTGCTCGGCCAGACCGGCGATCATCTCCCCGCAGTTGCGGCAGGTGCCGGGGCTGATGTCGCTCTCCACCTCGTCGAGTTCCGGGCCGATCCGGTCAAGAAAGGACTGGTCCAGCCCCACCCCTTCGGCCATGGCCTGGCGGGCCGCGTCCCGCAAAGGTTGCCGGCGGATGTCGCAGCCGCCGAAGACAAAATCCGCAACCGGCAGCAGGTCAAGACCGGCAAAAGGGGCGGTCGCGGTCACCAGGCCGGTGACCCCGGTTTCTCCCCGGCGCAGGGCGGCGGCACCGAGCATGACGGTGGCGGCAATGGAACCGCGTGCGCCGATGAGCCAGAGCCCGACTTTTCTTGTTTCTCTTTCCGCCGTTGTCATTTCCGTTTTCCCGCCTTCCCAGCCGTCAGTGCCTTATCAAAAAGATTCCCGTAGTCGTGCAGTATCAGCGTAAACCACGGGGTAAAGAGATCCGGTTTTCTGGCGGCCTCGGCGCGCACCTCGGCCAGGGAAAGCCAGCGCCACGCCTCGACCTCGGCCGGATCCGGCAAGGGATCGCCGTCATGAAAGCCGATAAAGACATGGTTGTACTCATGTTCTATCATAGTATTTTCCAGCGGCAATTCATAACGGAAACTAAATACCTCTTTCACATCACAGCAAAACCCCATTTCCTCCAGCAGCCGACGCCGCACCGCTGCGTCGATGTGCTCACCGGGCCGGGGATGACTGCAACAGGTATTGCTCCATAGGCCAGGCGTGTGATACTTGCGCCGGTTCCGCTGCTGAAGCAACAAGTTGCCCTGCGAATTGAAGACAAAGAGGGAAAAGGCCCGGTGCAGCAGTCCATTGGCATGGACGGCAAACTTCTCTTCGCAGCCGACTTCATTGTCGGCAGTATCGACCATTATGACCAATTCTTTCATGTTCACCAATACAGCTTTACGATGAAGCCGAGTCGCGAAACAATCGCGGCTGGAAACGGAAAACGGATGGGAAGGGGACAAGATGCGCCGGCGAGCGGCCCGCAGGAAACTCTGCGAGCTGACCGCGCTGCGGAGAAGCTGAATGAGTCGAGCCGATCCGCCGGGGGAAGGCGAACCAGCTCGGCATCAGACCAACAAAAGGGGGGAAGTAACCTCTCAATATGCGGGGGGGCATATCGCACTTAGAAAATATAGCAGGAAAGATGCCAACAGCAAGAAAAAACAACGGAAGAAAAAAATCAAATAACATTCTGATTTTACGCATAAACAAAGACAAAAAAAATCCCCATCCACCCTCCTGTCGACACATACTGCACACCAACAGGCCAGCGCTGATCATTTTGTGTACAGCCCCTCGCAAAAACCGGCCCGCCGCCAAATTACTCCAAATGCAGATAGATTGTCTCAATACGTCCGTCTCGATGCTTTTCGATGCGGACAACTGACACGCCGGCGGGAATGGGGGTGGCGAGAACGTTGACAAGTTCTTCGGCCGAGTTCACCGCCTGTCCATTAATATTGCGAATCACGTCACCTGGTTGCAGGCCGATCAACTTTAATGGCGAGGTATCGGCAAGAGTGGTGATCTCGACCCCTTCGTTGTGTTCGCCCACCGAAAAGGGCGCTGCCTCAAAGTCTGTTAGAATTTTTTCACTATCCGCGAAAACGGAGCGAATATCCTCCTTCTTGAATTTCGGCAAATTTTCGTGACCGGCAGAGACAGCGCCGCCTATCCGGGTGAGTCGCTGTCCATCACCCGTAACGTCAACGGTCATTCTCTGAGGGTTTCTATTGATGACCCACAGAGTGTCGGGAACAGAACGACCCTGACGATCTTTTTTGTAGACCAGGGCATAGTTCCAGTTCCCCAGGATTTTCTCCAGACTTTCAGGCAGACTGACGGAGGTCAGACGACAGGAAATCAGCTCCCCATCCTGATCGGCAAAGCGGAGGATGACCCCGGACTTCTGGGCAATTGCCGCAAGCACCTGCCGCAGCGGCACATTCTCCGCCGTGATATCCAGCAAGGAATCATGCATTTCTATGGTAAAGACGGGGGCCGGCGCGGCGGCATACAGCGGCAAGACAGCGATGCCCAGGCAAATCGCCACAACCAAGCCAACGACACGAAAGGTCCTGGCCAAGTGCGACCCCAAAAAGGATAAATTCGTATGTGTCATTGCGCGTACGGTTGAAGAAAAAATTTCCCCCTCACAAAAACCCCAAGCCGGCAGCCCTGGGAAGGCTGCCGGCTTGGGGCAAGGGTCACGACATGAAACGGCTTCAGGAAAAACTATCTGCTTGTCGGTACGACACGAACAGCGACAGAACCACAGCCATTGCTGTCAATGACTCGGTACCAGTAAGGAACGCCGATCGTCAGTCCACTATCCAGATAGGTGGCATAGCTGGTGACGAGGTTATCCTTGATCAGACTGAAACCGGAGTTGGGGCCGGTCGTGCTGCGGTAGATGTCATAGCTGGCGGCACCGGTATTGGCCCAGACCAGCTGCACCTTGTTCAGCTTGGCCCTGGCGGTGAGGGTGCAGAGACAATCATCGGCAACAGCGACCGTTCCGAAATCGGTATCAGTCAGATTGGGTTCGCCACTGCCCGGGAAGGATTCGACCGTATTGTCGGTAACCCGCAGGCCGACATCCTGGTTGCCGGCCGTCGTGAAATACGTCCCCGGCGCGACAGTCACCGTTTCACCGGATTCATCGTCAAAAACGGTGAGGGGCGGGGTCAGATCCCACTCCCAGGCGGTGATGGTATCGGGATCACAGTCGGTGCACCCGGCCTCATACTCGCCTTCGTTCGGGTCATAGGAGGCCGACCCATCCAGGGTTAAGGAGTCAGCAGGGCAGAGTGACGTCATATACGGGCCGCCGGCATCCGCAGTGGGCGGATGCGGCGGATTGGTGATCGCGACATTCTGCTTGACCGTGGCGGTGAGGGCCGGATCGTTGTCATCGGTGACCCGCAGCGTCACCGGGAAGGTACAGGGCGGCGTGTCGCAGGTGAAGACATTGGTAACAATGTCGGGTGTTGTGGTTTCCGCATCGTAATCACCATCGTTGTCCCAATCCCACTCGAATTTGGTCAGGTTGGCAATGGTCTTGCCCGGCTCCGAATGGCCGGAACAGGTCGGATCAAAGCTCACCGTGTCGCCGGAGTAGGTCGATTTGGGATTGTAGTCAAAGCAGGCAATGGGCGACGAGGCAAACAGTGACGGCTTCAGGGTAATAATCATCCAGGCGGTGGTCAGCGGTGGGTTGGTCAGGTTGCCACTTGGCCATTGGCCATCGGCAGCCTGAGTCTCCAGGATGCGCTGGGCCAGGCCCTTCTCGCAGTTCGCCTCGGTGGTGCAGTCGGTGGTGGTGGGATCGCCATAGTACCAGTCAAAGCTGGCGCCTGAAGTTTTCACGAGCTGGGTTGTTGAGTCAGGCAACGACAGGCGCATGGCCTTGGCAAAGGAGTACCAACCATAGGTGCGATATCCTCCCCACGTTGAACCATCGTGCAGGAAGGAACGCC
>CAZUZJ010000135.1:0-4382 GCA_964624225.1 uncultured Desulfobulbia bacterium
GAAGGATAGCGAGCCGCAACGTTACACCTGCGCGGTGCTGACGGTGAGCGACAAAGGCGCCCGCGGGGAACGAACCGACAGCAGCGGTCCGCAGCTGCAGAAACAGCTCTATACCGCCGGGTTTCTCGTGGTTGACTACACCATTGTCCCGGATCAGCCCGAGCTGATCCGGGAGACTCTGATGCAATGGGTGGACGAGGACGGCATCGATCTTATCGTCACCACCGGCGGCACTGGGGTCAGTCCCAGCGACCGCACCCCGGAGGTGACCCGTGACCTCCTTGACTTCGAGCTGCCCGGCTTCGGCGAGGCGATGCGCATGGCAAGTTTCGCTCAGACTCCGCACGCCCTGCTTTCCCGTGGGGTCTGCGGGGTCCGGGAGGAAAGCCTCATCATCAATCTGCCGGGCAGCGAACGGGGGGCGCGGGACAACCTCGCGGTCGTCCTTCCTGCCCTGCCCCATGCCATTGCCAAGATCAAGGGCGAGACCGCCGATTGCGGCCCAAGCTGAGGCTGTCCATTCACCCCTGGCTCAAAATCAACAGGGGAACACCCTGTGCCCAACACATTCAAGACCGCGACGAACCCCTGATCTCCCGGTCGCCCTGGCAGCTTTTCAGCGCCAGGCCCGTACCAGTTCGATCAGGGTGCGCGCCCCAATGCCGGAGGGCCCCTTCGGCACATAGGGTTTCTCCGTATACTCCCAGGCAGTCCCGGCAATATCGAGATGGACCCAGGGGGTCTTGCCGACAAACTGTTGCAGGAAAACCGCGGCGGTGATGCTGCCGCCCGGCTTGCCGCCAATATTTTTCAGATCCGCCACCTGCGATTTCAACTGTTCCTTGTACTCATCCCCCAACGGCAGCCGCCACAGCGGCTCGCCGGCCCGGTCACCGGCGGCAAGCACCCGGCCGGCTAGCTCGTCATCATTGGCGAACAGTCCGGTGCGGTGATGACCAAGGCCGATGACCACTGCGCCGGTGAGCGTCGCCAGATCGACAACCGCGGCGGGCGCGAACCGTTCCACCCCGTAGGCCAGGGCATCGGCCAGAATAAGGCGACCCTCGGCATCGGTGTTGATTACCTCCACCGTCCTGCCGCCATACTGGGTGATGATGTCGCCCGGCTTCAGCGCCGTGGACGACGGCAGGTTCTCGGCGGCCGGCACCAGGGCAACGACATCGACCCGGCCCGGCCGCTCCCGGGCAATGGCCTCCATGGCCGCCAGCACCGCCGCGCCGCCGCACATATCGTATTTCATATCCTGCATGCCCTCGCCGGGCTTAAGCGAAATGCCGCCGGAATCAAAGGTCAGTCCCTTGCCCACCAGCATCAGGGTCGGCACCTTGCGGCCGGTGCGGTATTCGAGGATGACCACGGCCGGCGGCTGGGCCGAGCCCTGGTTGACGGCGAGGATCCCCCCCATCTTCAGCTGAATCATCTCCTCCTGGCCCAGGACGGTGCAGGACAGACCGTGCGTTGCGGCCAGGGTCCGTCCATATTCGGCAAAGGCCGACGGCGTCCAGACATTGCCCGGCTCATTGGCCATGTCGCGGCTGGCCGCACCGGCCCGACCGGCCATCTGGCCGAGCCGGATGCCGGCCCGCACCGCGGCCAGAGAAGCGAAGGAGGTGCACAGCCTGACCCTTTTGATCTCCGTTGGTTTGTCTTCCTCATTCTGACTCTTGTAGCGGGTGAACTGATATCCGCCCAGCAGCACCCCCTCGGTCAGACACTCCGCCATCTCCTCCAGGACAAAATCAAGCTGCTCCGGCAGAACGAGCAACAGACTCTCCGCCTTAAGCGACAAGGCCTTGCGTGCTACCGTGCCACCGGCCCGGCGGAACAGCTCCCTGGTTAATTCCTCCTTGCCGAGGCCAACCACCAGCAGACGCCTGGCCTGCAGACCGTCAAGAACCCGCTGCGGGTAAAAAAGCACACACTCATCTTTCTTGCCTGAACAATCACCGGCCTCGAACGCCTGGGTAATACGCTCCTGAATAAGGGCATCGCCACACACCGGCGGCCGTTTCTTTTCCGGCTGCCGGACAAAATAGACAAGCAGATCGCCGCTAAACAGACTCGGTTTTTTCCCGGATGCTCCGATCATGTCTTTCTTTAACTCTCCCATCGTGTTATGGCCGCTGCCACCAGAACAGCGTACCGGTTATTCTTCGTAAATCTCAATCACATCCTGCCGTGGCGCAGCATGGAGATGAGCAGCCAGAAGCCCATGACGCCGGCGAGAAGAAAGCCGGCCAGACCGATTACCGGAATCCCCTTCCACTGAGGCGGCAAATCGGCAAGAACAATGAGCGAGGAGCCGACAATCTGAGCCGCCAGGACGATGGCAAAGGCGATGCGGTTGCTGGCCCGTTCAATGTGGGTATACAGTCCTTCCAGACCGTGGTGCTCGAACTCGATCTTGATCCGGCCCTGCCTGATCAGGGACAGGACATCACGCAGTCCGGCGGGAACCTCGCGCAGCAGCAGCACCAGTTCGCTTCCCGAATCCATGATCTCGTCAAGGAGGCGCTGGGGCCGGAACCGTTCCAGCCGGATCCTGGCAATGAAGGGTTCGGCATGGGCGACGATATTGAAATCCGGATCAAGGGCGCGGCCCAAACCCTCAATGGTGCCGGTTGTCTTGACCAGCAGATAAAAGTTGGGCTTGAGGACCAGCTTATGGCGAAAAACCAGCTCAAGCAGCTGCTGCATGACAAGACCGACTTCGAGTTCTTTCAGCGGCAGGCCGACATGCCGATCAATGAGCTCGGCGATGTCGTTTTCCAGGCAAGCCCGGTCCGGCGGCTCCCGCGGCACCGTGATGCGCAGCACGGCATCCACCGTTTTCTTTTCATTGCGCCGGGCCACCTGGATGACGAGATCGGCGAAATCCTCCCGCTCCTTGACCGAGATACGGCCCATCATGCCGAAATCGAGAAAACAGATAATATTATCCGGCAGGATGAAGATGTTGCCGGGATGCGGATCGGCATGGAAAAAGCCGTGGACAAAGATCTGATTCATGATAAAGAGGGAACCGCGGGCGGCGAGCAGCTTGAGATCATACGCCTGTTGCCGCAGGGTGTCGAGCTCCGAGGCCTTGATGCCCTGAACATACTCCATGGTAATGATCTTCTTCGTGCTGAGGTGCCGGTAGACCCTGGGGACATAGACGGTGGGATCGGTCAGAAACTGACGGGCGAAGCGTTCGATACTGTTGGCTTCGAGCTGATAGTTGATCTCCTTTTCAATGGTCCGGGCAAAGACCGCGACGATGCGGGTCGGCTGCTGGACCTCGAATTCAGCGAGATGACGTTCCATCAGGGAGGCGAGATGGAGCATGATTTCCAGATCGGTTTCGATGATCTCGCGGATACCGGGGCGTTGCACCTTGACCACCACCTCCTCGCCGGTGAACAGGCGCGCTCGGTGCACCTGGCCGATAGAGGCGGCGGCGCAGGGCTCCCGCTCAAACTCCTGAAAAAAGGATTCCGGCGGGCCGCCCAGTTCGGCGGCAAGGACCTGACACACCTCGTCATAAGAAAAAGACGGCACCTTATCCTGTAACCTGGCCAGTTCCTTGATAAAATCATAGGGGATGAGATCCGGACGGGTCGAGAGGATCTGGCCGAGTTTGATAAAGGTAGGACCGAGCTCCTCGAGGACGCGGCGCACCCGCTCCGGCCGGGACAGCTTGCCGGTGTCGCGCGGCTCCTTTTTCAGCAGCTTGGCGAGGCTGACTTCGAGATACTGCTCGATCTTCAGGGTATCGACAAACTCGCCGAATCCGTAGCTGAACAGCACCCCAAGGATCTGCCGGTACCGACCAAGATTGCGATAGGTGTGGCCGATGGTGCCGATCTTGCGAATATTAAGCATGAATGGGTCAGGTTTGTTTGTCGGCCAACGTATCGATTTTTTCGCTCAGCCGTTTTTCCAGGGCGTCGAGGTCGTCGCGACTGGCCAGATTCATCTTCTTCAGCACGTCCTCGGTCGCCCGTTCCAGCTGTTTTTTCAGCTGATCCTTGCGTTCCTGGGATTTCCCCAGCATCTCGTCAACAAACTTTTTCACCTCGCTTTCCGACAGTTTGCCCTTGTCGGCAAGCTCCCGGCCCAGCTCGTCGATCTTTTCCCTGGTCAATTCAGCGGCGCCGAGTCCGGTGTAAAACGCCTTTTTAATCAGCTCGATCATGAACACTCCTCCTGCGATGAGGTTGCGCCGGCGAAGTCTCTTTCTCCGGCCTGAGGTGGTTTTTTTTATGGATTTCCGTGAACATTACCCGTTCCGGAATGTCATTGCTGGTGACAATGTTTTGTCGGATTTGTCGGAATCGTAACAAAACCTCGATTCCGACGGGCCATGTTGTTAACCCGTT
>CAZUZJ010000135.1:4482-7220 GCA_964624225.1 uncultured Desulfobulbia bacterium
TTTTCTCGTTCCCGCCTGCCATGGTTTGCGGGTTTTTGCGTGAACATCATGTTTTCACTCTAGCATTTTTTTCGACAGGCCTGCCAGCCAAAAAACGGATATCATTGGAGTATTTTCATTACGTCTTGACAAAAGAACGGCTCGCGTTTAAGAAAAAGTCATCCGCAGCCAGACCCCCCTGAGCATTCCGTCTTCCTTCTATTATGAGGTATTTTCATGATTCGTAACACCATTGTTCTCCTTCTTCTCGTCGGCCTCGTCTCCTCCTGCGCCACCAAGGCCCAGACCGGCGCCGGCACCGGCGCGGCGGCGGGCGCCATCGCCGGTCATGCCATCGGTCGCAGCACCGAGGCCACCCTGATCGGCGCAGCCGTCGGTTTGCTGCTCGGCTATGCGGTGGGCAACGAGATGGACAAGGCGGACCAGGCCCGCATCAACGCCGCCTATGAAACCGTGCCGGACGGCCGCACCTCCCGCTGGGTCAACCCGAACAACGGCAACAGTTATGCCGTCACCCCCCAGCAAACCTACCAGAACAGCTACCAGCAGGACTGCCGCGAGGCGGAGATCCTCGCCACCATCGACGGCAGACCGGAAAAGATCCGGCAGACCGCCTGCCGTGACCAGTACGGGAACTGGGTGGCGCAGCAATGAAACCTGATGCGGCGTCAGCGTATAGGCGAGAAAGGCGATGAACAGACTGCTGCTGTCTGACGCCCTGCGGCGCTTCCTGGCCGAGGATGCCCCGGCCGGCGACCTGACCAGTGAAGCAATCTTCAACGACGAGCAGACCGGCACCGCCTCGTTTATCGCCAGGGGATCATTCTGCTGTGCGGGACTGGGCCGGGTGGCGGGCGAGGTCTTTTCCCTCTGCAATCCGGCCATCGCCTGGACTGCGGCCGCTGACGGCATTCTGACCCAACCAGGCGACGTCATTTTTACCGCCCGCGGTCCGGTCCTCGACCTGCTCCGGGCCGAGCGAGTGGCCCTCAACCTGACCCAGCGTCTCTGCGGTATCGCTACCCTGACCCGCTCCTTTGTCAATGAAATTGCGCCTTTGCCGGTGAAGATCGTGGACACCCGGAAAACGACGCCGGGCCTGCGCCTGCTGGAAAAGTATGCGGTGCGGGTCGGCGGCGGCCACAATCACCGTTTCAGTCTGTCCGACGGCATCCTCATCAAGGACAATCACATCGCCGCCTGCGGCTCCATTACCAGGGCCGTCGAACGGGTCCGGGAAAAAATCGCGCACACCATGAAAATCGAGGTGGAAACGGAAACTCTGAGCCAGGTGGAGGAGTGTCTGACCGCAGGTGTTGACATCATCATGCTGGACAATATGGCCCCGGAGCTGATGCGCCAGGCGGTGCTCCTGGTCAACGGCCGAGCCCTGGTCGAGGCCTCCGGCGGCGTTACCCTCGACAATGTCCGGATGGTGGCGGAGGTGGGGGTCAACCTCATCTCCATCGGCGCCCTGACCCATTCCGCCCCGGCCTGCGATATCAGCATGGAAATGATCGCCGGATAACCGGCCCGCTCACGGCTTTGCCGGTAGCGGTGGCAGAAAGAGCGTTACCGATTCCGTCACGCCGGCAAACGACAGGGTCAGACGGAGCTGGGTGGCGTCCTGCGCCTCTTCGGTAAAACCCGGGAAAAAAAGCATGCCGTAACCGATCTGATTGGGCAGCACCGCCCGGTTGTGCAGGGCCTTACGCGACAGATCCTGCCTGATCGTCACCCTGGCGTCCTGGTAAGCCCCCGCTCCGCCGGAAACCGCCCCTACCGCGGCGCCGATTGCCGCCCCCTTGCCCATCGCCTCGCCGACATTTTCCCCGGTAACGATCCCGATGGCCAACCCGGCGATGGCGCCGGCCGCGCCCATCAGCAAGGCAGGCTTACCGGCGCCGGCAACCGTCTCGCCCACCTCGGTGTAGTCTTCCACCCGCCGGTAGGTTCTTTCCAAGGTATTTACCGGCCAGGCCTGATTATGCGCATCGATCAGAAAGGTCTGTTCCGGCAGGACGGTGACGGAACGGTTGCCGTCGTTCTGGAGCACGACCTGCACCGGCAGCAGTCCGGCCTCTCTGATGTCAAACCCAAAGGCCTCCCTGGCGCGATCAGGATCGGCATAGGCGTCCGCCGCAATCCACACGCCATGAACCACAATGGAATTGTCCAGTCCGGCCGGCAGGGTGATGGGCTGGACGCGTTCCTTATAGGTACAGGAGGTGAAGGACAGGAGGACAAGGAGGACAACAAACAGGGACAGGGAGACTTTTTTCTTCTGCATGACCGTCACCTTTGACAAACCCGTAAAAAGTCTTTTTTCACCACAGAGCGCACAGAGAACGAAGAGAAAAAATATTTAATTATAATTAGTTATCTCTGTGCGCTCTGCGGTCTCTGTGGTTAATTTTCAGTTTTTCCGATTCCATCACCTTTGATTGGTCTCACAAAAGGCCGATTTCCCGGATAGTTACGAAAAACTTCCCAATCACCTTCAGCCTGAAACTGATTTAATCGTAACACATCCGGCGGGCGGCGCCAGCGATTTTTCACCTTTGCGCTTCGTCTTCATCCTCAAAGATATCCAGTTCCGGATAAAGCTTTTTCACACATTCCGGACAGATCCCGTGACTGAATTGGGCAAAGGAGTGGTCGCGAATGAACTCCTCGATCTGGTTCCAGTAACCCCGGTCATCACGGATCTTCTTGCAGTTGGCGCAGATGGGCAAAAG
>CAZUZJ010000136.1:0-7176 GCA_964624225.1 uncultured Desulfobulbia bacterium
GCCGTTTTTTGCCTGGGCCAGGGCAGTGGTCATGATCTCCCGGGAGATCCCTTCGATCTTGATATCCATCTGCAGGGCAGTGATGCCGGCCGCGGTGCCGCACACCTTGAAATCCATATCGCCAAGGTGATCCTCATCCCCGAGAATATCGGAGAGAACAACAACCTGATCACCGTCCTTGATCAACCCCATAGCCACCCCGGATACCGGCTGCCTGATCGGCACCCCGGCATCCATCAGCGCCAGACAGCCGCCGCAGACGGTGGCCATGGAGGAGGAACCGTTGGATTCCATCACGTCCGATACCACCCTGATAGTGTAAGGGAAGTCGGCCATGTCCGGCAGAATGGCCTGAATGGCGCGGGTGGCCAGGGCGCCGTGCCCGATATCGCGACGGCTCGGACCGCGCAGAAAACGGACCTCGCCGACACAGAATGGCGGAAAGTTGTAATGGAGCATGAACGGCAAATTCTCCATCCCACCCAAGGTCTCTACCCGCTGTTCATCCTCGCCGCTGCCAAGGGTGGCGGTGACAAGGGACTGGGTCTCCCCCCTGGTGAACAGGGCCGAGCCGTGGGCTCGCGGCAGAATGGCGACTTCGGAGGTGATCTGCCTGATCTCCTCAAAGCCGCGGCCGTCGATGCGTTTGCGCTCATTGACGATCATGGTGCGCATCATATTCTTTTTCAGGTCATGGAGCAGGGCCTTGGCCTCCGCCTGGCCGGTAAAGCCATCCTCCTTGGCCAGTTCGACAAGAACCTCCTCTTCCAGGTCATGGTAGAGGTCGCCACGTTGCATCTTGTCAGAGGTGGTGATGACCCTGGCCATGCCGGCCTGGGCGATGGCGGTTATCTTTTCCTGCAGCGCATGATCAATCTCCGGCACGGAGACGGTGATTTTGGGCCGGCCGACCTCCCGGCGCAGCTCATCCTGGATATCGAGCAGCGGCTGGATGCCGGTATGGCCGAAGTAGATACCGGACAGCACCTCCTCCTCAGAGAGATTGTCAGCCCCGCCCTCGACCATTACCACCGCATTGCGGGAACCAGCGACGATGAGATCCATCCGCGATCTGCTCAACTGATCTTTGGTTGGATTGAGCACATACTCGCCGTCAATATAACCGACTCTCACCCCGGCAATCGGTCCGAGAAACGGGATATTCGAAACGGTCAGGGCCGCGGAGGCGCCGACCATGGCCATAATGTCCGGATCATTCTCCTTGTCCGCAGACAGAACAGTGGCGATGATCTGCGTCTCATTTTTATAGCCGTCGGCAAACAGAGGCCGCAAGGGTCTATCAATAAAACGACTCGTCAGGGTCTCCTTTTCCGTCGGCCGCCCGATTTCCCGACGGAAATAACTGCCCGGAATCCTGCCCACCGCATAAAAACGTTCCTGATACTCCACGGTCAGGGGGAAAAAATCGATGTCCGGTCGTCCTTCCCGGGCCGCGGTCGCTGTCACCAGAACCACGCTCTCGCCATAGGAAACAACCACCGAGCCGTTGGCCTGTTTGGCCATCTTGCCGGTTTCGATGGCAAACATCCTGCCGCCCACTTCCACTTCAACTTTCTTATACATTTTTCACCTTTGTGCACGGCCGTGCGGCCGCCGGTCTACCGGATTACGAACTACGCCTGAGGGGTCATCCTGCCGGTTGACCCCTCAGTCCTAATTCGTAACCCGTATGATATGAGGATCCCGCCGCAAAATGAGCCGGCCCTTTTCTTCCGGCTGGCATGTGCCGAGCGGGCCAGTAAGGCCGACAATCATCTTTTCGACGGGACGGTCAGAACAGAAAAGTCCAGGGAACTCAGGAGAACCCTGGACTTTTCAATTGGTCAGCACACACGTTCCGAAAACGGACACCGTCCGCTCCCGCCCCTCCCGTCCAGCGCACATCAGCGAACAGATATCACCGCTCGCTGCAGGAAAAGGCATGTGTGCATCATCCGCCACTACAGATCGCTACTTTCTGATACCAAGTTCCTTGATGACGTTTCGATACCGGTCAATGCTCTTGCCCTTGAGATAGTTGAGCAGCCGTCTGCGCTGACCAACGAGCTTGAGCAGCCCGCGCCGGGAATGATGATCCTTTTTGTGCGACTGAAAATGTTCGGTCAAAGAGCTGATCCGGGCGCTGAGCAGCGCCACCTGAACCTCGGGCGAGCCGGTATCGCCCTGATGGGTGGCGAATTTTTCGATGATTTCTTTTTTCTGGGCTGATTGCATTGTCACTGCACGTTCCTCCTATTCAAAAATAACTCGGTTTTTATTGCATTATGCCATGAGTTTCAGCATCCCGCGACAATTTCATCAACAGGACGCAACGAATCTATCAGCACCCGCAACGCCTCTTCGCCATCTCCGCGAAGGCAATCGCCGGGTAAAGCGTTTTCAACTGAAAAAGGTCCGCTGCGGGTCCGCCGCAACTCGGTAAGATGAGCGCCGCAGCCGAGCTTTGCCCCTATATCCGCCGCCAGGCTACGAATATAGGTGCCTTTTCCGCAGACGACCCTGATGCGCACCTCTTCCCGCTGCCGGGAGAGGAGCGCGATCTGGTGGATCTGAATCAGCCGCGGGGCCTTCTTCACCGCCATGCCCTTGCGCGCATAGTAATACAAGGGCTTCCCTTCGTGCTTCAGGGCGGAAAAGATCGGAGGCGTCTGCAGTTGCTCCCCGACAAAGGATTGCAGACAGCGGGCAACCTCCTCGTCGCTCATCTCTCCCACCGGCCGACAGGCGGTCACCGTCCCGGTAACATCCTGGGTATCGGTTTCGACGCCAAGCCGGAGGGTGGCGTCATACTCCTTTTCACCACCCATCAGCACCGAGATCCGCCGGGTCGCCTCACGGCCGACACAGAGGATCAGCAGGCCGGAGGCAAAGGGATCCAGGGTGCCGGCATGCCCCACTTTTTTCATGCGCAGAATCCGCTTCACCAACTGTACCATCCGGAAGGAGGTTGGGCCAACCGGTTTATCCAGCAGGAGAAAACCGCTCTGCGGAGGCGTCAGCGTCTCGTTCACCGGCGGAGCAGATCGTGCAAGGCGGCCAGCAGTTCCTCACGCACCTGCGTCACATTCTTGCCGGCAACCTTGAAGCCCGAGGCGTTGCGATGCCCGCCCCCTCCGAATTTCTGGGCCACCGCTGCCACGTCATAGTCACCCTTGGAGCGAAGGCTGACACCGACGATATCCGCCGCCTCTTTGATAAAGGCAGCGATTCTCACCGTTTCCAGGGAGCGGGGATAGTTGATGAACAACTCCGTATCAGCGGCGGTGGTGCCGGTGCGCTCATAGAGTTCACGGGTCACCTGGATGACCGCCAGCTTCTCATCGTCATACAGGGTCAGAGTCGCCAGCACCTCCTGAAGCAACTGGAGACGATTGCGGGTAAAATTGTCAAAAATTTTCCCTGCGATTTCCGCAGGCTTTACCCCCAAGGTCACCAGGGCACCGGCAATACGCAGGGTATCGGCCGACGTCGAGGCATACTTAAAAGAGCCGGTGTCGGAAACAATGGCAGAGTAGAGACAATAGGCGGTCTCGTAGTCGATTTCTGCCCCCAGACCAGTTATCAGTTCGTAGACCATCTCGCCGGTGGATGATTTTGTCGAGTCAACCCAACGAAAATGCCCAAAATTTTTATGGCCGGTATGATGATCAATGACAACAAAGGGGTCAACCTGCAACAGGCTGTCCTTTGCCTTGCCCAAGCGGAGGTCGTCGCCGCAGTCCAGGGCGATGCCGCAATCAAAACGCCCCAGCGGCGGAATCCCAATATCGAGCCGGTCCGAGCCGGGCAAAAACTCGAGAATGTAATGAGCAGGCTCTTCGCTGTAGAGATACACCTGCTTTCCCAAGGAACGCAAGACATTGCCCAGAGCAAGCTGCGAACCGAGGGCATCGACATCCGGAAAAACGTGAGTGGCAATGAGAACGCTCTTCGCGGACCGCAGGACGGCTATAATCTCATTCAGTTCCTGCTTCATGTTCGGCGGCTATCTCCTGAAACAGTTTCTGCATCTTTTCATCATGCTCCACCGATCTGTCCCGGAAAAAAAGCAACTCCGGCACATAACGCATCTGCAGCCGCCCGGCAAGATGACTGCGGATAAACCCCTTCGCCCGGGCCAGTCCGGCTTTTGCCGGTGCGGTCTGCTCCGCAGCACAGCTGTAGTAAATCTTTGCCTGTTTCAGATCCTTGCTGACAACGACATGGGTGATGCAGACATGACGCAGGGCCGGATCCTGTATCGTGTAAAGCAGGAGGACAGCAACCTCATCCCTGATGGCGTCGGCGACCCGGATTGGCCGTCTTTTCGGCCCCGGAACCAGTCCCTCTGGAAGAGTAAACCGTGACTTTTCTTTAAACGCAACCATAAAAACGCTCCGGCGGCGGATTACAACTGCGCCTCGGTTTTCTCCATGACAAAGGCCTCCAGCCGATCGCCGACCTTGATGTCATTATAATTTTCAATGCCGGCGCCGCACTCATAACCTGCCTGCACTTCCTTGGCGTCATCCTTAAAGCGCCGCAGAGAGGATATCCTGCCGGTGTAGATAACCACACCGTCCCGGATCAACCGGACATGGGCATTCCGCTCCATTTTTCCAACCGTCACATAACAGCCGGCAATGGTGCCGATCTTGGGCACGCTGAAAGTCTCGCGCACCTCGGCCGAGCCAATCACCTTTTCTTCGAAGGTCGGCTCCAGCATGCCAACCATGGCCTTCTTGATGTCGTCAAGGGCGTGGTAGATAACATCATAGAAACGGAGATCGACATTTTCCGTCTTGGCCAGGTCCGTCACCTTGGCGCTGGGCCGGACATTGAACCCGATAATCAGGGCATCCGAGGCGGCGGCAAGCAGCACGTCGGATTCGATGATGGTGCCGGTGCCGGAATGAAGAATCTTCACCTTGATTTCTTCGGTGCTCAATTCTTCCATGGCCTTGGCAAAGGCCTCAAGGGTACCCTGGACGTCGGCGCGCAACACCACCCGCAACTCTTTGGTTTCACCCTGCTGCATCCGCTCAAACAGATTATCCAGGGAAATTTTTGTGGAGCTGGCCAGTTCGCTTTCCCGACTCTTCAGCTGGCGGTCGTTGCTGACGCTGCGTGCCATTTTTTCATCCGGCACCACGACAAACTCGTCACCGGCCTTGGGCACGCCACTGAGGCCCTGTATCTCAACCGGCATGGACGGACCGGCTACTTCGATTTTCCGGCCCTTATCATCGGTCAGGGACCGGACCTTACCGCTGTAGATACCGGCGACAAAATAATCACCAACCCGCAGAGTCCCGTGCTGGACGAGAACAGTGGCCACCGGCCCGCGTCCCTTGTGGAGCTGAGCCTCGATTACCCATCCTTTCGCCCGACGCTTCGGATCCGCCTTGAGTTCAAGGATTTCGGTCTGCAGGAGAATGTTTTCAACCAGCTCGTCAATGCCGATCGCCTTTTTTGCCGAGGTTTCACAGTAGATCGTCTCTCCACCCCACTCCTCGGCTACCAGACCGAGATCAGCCAGCTCGCGCTTGACCCTGGCTGGATCAGCGTCTGGCTTGTCGATCTTATTGACCGCAACCAATATCGGCACCCCGGCCGCCTTGGCATGGTTGATTGCCTCCTTGGTCTGGTCCATAACGCCGTCATCAGCAGCCACCACCAGGACGACGACGTCCGTCACCTGAGCGCCACGCGAACGCATCTCGGTGAAAGCAGCATGCCCGGGGGTGTCGAGAAAGACCAGATCACCTTTGGCGGAGCGCACATAGTGAGCACCGATATGCTGGGTAATACCGCCCGCTTCGCCAGCAGCGACATCGGTATTACGAATCGCATCGAGGATGGAGGTCTTGCCATGATCAACATGACCCATGACGGTAACCACCGGCGGCCGCGGAATCTCCTCCCCGCCGCTCTCAGCCTGATCGAGATTAATGATGGACTGTTCCTCGGTAACCCCCTGCTCGACCTCAAAACCAAAATCACTGGCCACCAGCATGGCCGTATCGACATCCAGGGCCTGATTTACCGTGGCCATAATGCCGAGTCCGATCAGTTTGGCAATGATCTCGTTCGCTTTGACCCCCATGCGGTGGGCCAGATCTCCAACCGAGATGGTTTCGAGCACCTTGATACGCTTTTTGATTGCCTTGGTCTCGCTGATCGGCTGCAGCTCCCGTTCCCGACGCTTTTTCTTGGAACCGCGCGGCCCGCGCATGACCCGGACCCCGCCGCCAATTCTGCCTCCGAGCTGCTCCAGGTCATCGACATCAACGTCAATGCCGTCCTGCCGCTTCGTTCCCTTTTTAGCCCGGGCGACTCCAGGTTCCGGAGCAAACTTGACAAACCGTTTGCCCTTTTTGCCTTTTTTGTTCTTATCGGCATCATCGGCCGCCTGAGTGTCGACACCCTCATCAATCAGCGGCAATGGGGCTTTTTTCGGCTTCTCGATCACCTTTTTCGGCCGCTGCCTGTCCTCTTCAACCGGCAGGGGAATTTCTGTCCGTCCAATGATTTTCGCCAACCCCTTTTTGCGTTTCTGCAGTGCCACTCCCTCATCCTTCCTGGGTTCACCGCCAACGGCCTCGCCCCCTGCCCCTGCAACAACGGCAGGTGCTGCTTCGGTTGGCGCTGCCGGTTCCTGGCCCCCAGCTCCCGCCACCGCCACCTCCTCAACCGCCGCCTCGGCAGCCTCAGTCAGACTCGGTTCGGTGATTTCCCCAGCCACCGGTGCAGGTTTTTTATCCTCCGCAACCGGCAACGCGGGCGCTCCCGTCTCTTTTTCAGGGAGGACAGGGGAAACAGCCGCTTCCTCAGCATGGGGGAGTGCCGCAACCGATTGCTCCAATTGGTGCTCAGGCGGCGTGGCCGCTTCGGGCTGGTCGGCCTTCGGCTCCTCCTGGGAGAGGAGGGGCGACGGTCCGGCTGATTCCTCAACCTCTCCAGGATGCTCTTCAGGAGTTTCAGGGCCGCTGTCAACAACCGCCTGGGTCCGTCTGCGGATGATGGTGGTTCGCCCCTTCTGCTCGATGCGTTTCTCCTGCACCTCAACCTTTTTGATGCCCAGCCGGCTTCTGATCTCTTCAGCCATGTCGTCTTCAATAGGGATGAGTTTCTCCGGCACATTGAGAGGACAAAATTGTTAGTACACCTTTTAGA